>JBCBWJ010000290.1:0-4433 GCA_039817165.1 Pseudomonadota bacterium
GAAGGGGGCTTGTTAGCTAGACCACTTTCATCAGCGTACAATTGAAAGTTCTTTACAACAGCGCCTTGCGCATGATGATCCAAGCCGAGGTGGGCAACTTCGTGAGCGAGTTTGAAGTTTGAGAATGCACACCCTTTTGATGCACGTTCGAGCAGTCTTTCATCCGAAATCAAAGTAATTCTTCCGTCAAACTCTACGACACCAACTTTCAACAAGTAGTCGGGCTTTTCATCTGCGCGAAACTTCTTGATTTTGACAAAGTCATTCTCATGACACAACGCCTCCCAAAATTCGGACATCCTGAAGAAATGATCATCCTTCGCGTAAGTTCTCCGAAGTTGGAGCATCTCTCGGAAAATTTCAGCCGCTCGCGGCGTGCTAAGAGATAACTTGCTCATTTGTGCCTCACTGGTCTCAGATAGCTTTCTACCATCCTAATGAATCTGCTTACCTTACATTTACCACACCAGATGTTGCTGAAGAACACTCTGGTTGTGGATTTTTTTGTTTTCCTACAATATATTGTGGTTAAACTATTGATAAATTGGGTTGAAACCCACAAGATCAATTGGAATAGACTAGTTGAGCAGTCCGATTTCTACCCAATTTTAGCTGTTTGGAGACTATGCGAAGCATATTGACAGTTCTGATTCTGACCACCTCTGCCCATGCCTGGGACTTCACCCCCAGCACGCCTTGCATTCTGTCCCACGACACCCCGCAAGGTCAAATCGAACTGACGTACGATCCAACCGGCCCGCTCTACACCATCACCATCACCCGCCCGGAGCCGTGGCCCGACGCCCCCTCCTTCGCGATGCGCTTTGACGGGCCGCAGGGGCGGACAATCGGCACCGATCGGCACCAGCTTAGCAATGGGGGCCGCTCCCTCACTGTAATGGATCGGGGCTTTGGCAATGTGCTGGATGGGTTGCAGTTCAATCAAACAGCAACGGCCGCGAGTGGCGATGCAGAAGTCACCTTCCCCCTTGATGGCGCGGCAGACCCCGTCGCTGCTTTCAGGGCTTGCGAGGGCACAGACCTGACCGGATAAAAAAAGGGCGGCCCGAATGCCGCCCTTTCCAGTTGGGGAGACGTCTCTCAGAGATTGCCCTTCGACATCTCGCGCGCCAGGTGATCCGCCTGACGGATGGCCAGCGCCACAATCGTCAGCGTCGGGTTCTCCGCCGCTCCCGTCGTGAACTGCGACCCGTCCGAGATGAACAGGTTGTCGATGTCGTGCGTCTGGCCCCATTTGTTGACCACACCGTCCCGCGCATTCTCGGACATCCGGTTGGTGCCAAGGTTGTGCGTCGAAGGATAGGGCGGCGTCGGGAAGGTCCGTGTGGCCCCCACCGCGTCATAGATCGCCTGACCCTGCGCATAGGCGTGGTTGCGCATCGCGACGTCGTTGGGGTGATCGTCGAAATGCACATTGACCACCGGCATCCCGTGCTGGTCCTTGACGTCGTGGTTGAGCGTGACGCGGTTGGTTTCCTGGGGCATATCTTCGCCCACAATCCACATGCCCGCCATGTTCTCATACTGGTCAAGCGCGGTTGTAAACTCCCGCCCCCAGGCACCCGGATCCAGGAACGCCGCCATGAAGGGCAGACCGAGCGAAAGCGTCTCCAACTCATAGCCGCCAACAAAGCCGCGCGATGGGTCGTGACGGCTCTCATCGGTGACAATCCCCGCCATGGTCGTGCCGCGCCACATGCGCACCGGTTGGTCGAACACCGCATAGACAGAGGCCGTCATGTGCCGCATGTAGTTGCGCCCGACCTGACCGGAACTGTTGGCCAACCCATCCGGGAACATGGACGAGGCCGAATTGAGCAGCATCCGCGGACTTTCAAAGGAATTGCCCGCCACGCAGACCACGCGCGCCTTCTGCATTTGCAGATTGCCGTCGGCGTCGTGATATTCAACGCCCGTGACCTTGCCCGCATCATTGTGCAGAATGCGCGCCACTTGGGCGTTCTCACGCACCTCGAGGTTGCCCGTCGCCTCGCCTTCGGGAATGTCGCGATAGGCCGATGACCATTTCGCCCCCATCTTGCAACCCTGGAAGCAAAACCCGATCTGCTGGCACATGTTGTAGTCGCCATCGGGCGTGGCTTGGATCGCCATGCGCCCGGTGCTGACCCCTTCATAGCCGAGCGCCTTGGCGCCCTTCTCGAAGACCTTGTAGTTGTTGTTGCCGGGCAAACCGGGCCTGTCGCCCGTGCGCGTCACGAGCAGCTTGTCTTCGGCCTTTGCATACCACGGGTCCATCTCGGCCGCGTCAATCGGCCAATCGAGCAAGGACGCGCCCTGTACGTTGCCGTATGTTGTCGCCGCTTTCCACTCGTGGTCCTGAAAGCGCAAGGATGCGCCCGCCCAATGGGTGGTCGCCCCGCCCACGGCCTTCACGATCCACGCAGGCAAGCCCGCGAAATCCTGGCTCACACGCCAGTCGCCAGAGGTGGTGCGCGCGTCAAGCCAGGCCAATTGCCCAAAGCTTGCCCATTCATCGTTGAGGTAATCCTCGGGCAAATGCCGCCCGCCGGCCTCAAGGGCCACTACACTCACGCCTTTTTGCGCCAGTTCATTTGCCAAAACACCGCCGCCCGCGCCGGTGCCGATCACGACCACTACGCTGTCGTCGGATAATTCAAAAGGTGCCGTCATGGTGCCATTCTCCTCTTACAGCCAGTTGATGTCGTCAAAGCCGCGGTCGATGTAACCGCCGAACTCATAAGACGCGCCTTCATAGCCAAAGAGCGGCCAGACGGCTTTTTGGTTGTAGAGGCCTGTCACCAGACCACCGCGCACTTGCTGGAAAAAGGGGCTGTCCTCCATCGCGCGCAGAACGTCCACGCGGTCCCTCTCCCATCCCATGGCCAGATAACTGGCATGCCCTTTGCCCTGGGCCATCGCATCAAGAGCGGCAATGCCCGCCTCAACACCCTCGGCGGCCTCAGGCGTGTCATAGCCTTTGACGGCAATCGCATAGAACTCGTCGGCCACGTGATCATGCGGATAAATATCGCGCGCCATCTGCACCAGCGATGCCATGGTTTCAGGCTTGAGATTGGTCGTTTGCATCGCCCAAGCGCCATTGGGCGCGGCCATGAACCCCGCCCCCACGACAAAAGAGGCGCCCGCCGCTGTCGCACGCGACAACAATTGGCGCCGTGTCAGCCCTTTCGGACCTGTTGGTTCGGACATCTGTGTTCCTCCCTTTGATGTCATTTGAAACGGCCACCCCGCTCCAGCACTTCGATCTCGTAACCGTCCGGATCCTGCACAAAGAAGAACCGGGCCACGATCTCGCCTGCCGGGGCAAATTCCACGAGTTTTCGGGGGTTCAACCCTTCGGCCTCGAACCGCGCGTGCTCTGCGTCAAGATCATCAACAGACACCGCGAAATGACCGTAGCCATTGCCCAGATCATAGGCCTCCTCCTGACCCTTGTTGACCGTGAGCTCGAGCTCAAACTCGCTTTCAGAATTGCTGAGATAGACCAGTGTGAAATTGGGAAAATCCAGGCGATCCGCCACATCGAGGCCAAAGGCGGCCTTGTAAAACGCGACAGAGCGCGCCTCATCAAAGACACGGATCATCGAATGAATTGATTTGGCCATAGCGTTCCCCGATGGAATTTCGTTTCCGTGGGATCAGCTTAGAAGCCGGAAAACTGGGCCGGGTAGTATTCCCTTACGACGCGCGCCTACTCCGCCGCGAGATGAGGCTGACCGCTCCCCGCGTGCAATTCCAGATAGCGCAAACAGGTGCATCGCAGCAAAGACGTGAAATTCGCCGGCTCGCCGTGACGCTCCAGCACTTCCTGATGCAGGGTCGAGATGAACTGCGGCGTGGTGGTGCCCTCGTTCGCGGCAATCTCATCAATGATGGTCCAAAACGCGTTTTCCAAACGAATGCTGGTGCTCTGCCCATTCAAACGAAGATGGCGCGTATGACATTCGTATCGTGCCGGGTCCTGCCCCGCAAAAATCTCACACATGGCTGTGTCCTCCCTAAGGAAAACGTAGCGCGATTACATTGTTTCAAAAAGATTTTATTTCGCGCAGTTTTCTGTGCGGCTCAATACACATCCCGGACATAGCGCTTTTCACGCTTGAGCCCGTTCACATACTCCACCGCACCCTCTTCGCTGAGCCCACCATGCTCCGCCACCACCTTGTGCAGTGCGGCATCCACATCCTTGGCCATGCGCGTGGCATCGCCACAAACATAGAAATGACCGCCGTCTTCCAATTGCGCAAAGAGCTCTTTGCCATTCTCGATCATGCGATGCTGCACGTAGATTTTCTCAGCCTGATCCCGCGAAAAGGCCAGATCCAGACGCGTCAACAAACCACTGTCGCTGTGCGCGCGTATCTCGTCTTGGTAGATGAAGTCGCTCGCCCGATGCTGGTCCCCGAAAA
>JBCBWJ010000291.1:0-4413 GCA_039817165.1 Pseudomonadota bacterium
AGACACATAGAGAACAGGTGACCCAGCCATGACAACTTTTGCGCTTCTGATGACAGCGATGCTGTTTGGCGGGATGACCTTTTTCAGTTTTGGCTTCGCGCCGGTGCTGTTCAAACAGCTACCGATGGACAAGGTGCGCCCGTTGTTGCGGGGCACTTTCCCATACTACTATCTTGCGGTGATCGGCATGTCCGCAGTTGCAACCGCCGCCGCGTTAGCTGTCTCCGGACGCGACACCATCGTCTTGGGCGTGATCCTGATCGCGACAATCTACGCCAGGCAAATCCTGATGCCGCAGATCAACGCCGCTACCGACCGCGATGATCAACCCATGTTCAAACGCCTGCATGGGCTGTCGGTTGTGATCCAAATAATCCAGATCGGGCTGGCGGCTTGGGCCGTTGTGCTTCTCAGCGCCTGACGATCACTCTGCCCCGCGCAACTTACCCCGCCACCGCAGCGATTGTGCATTCAGCGAAGCTAAATCCGCCTCATCATTTATGATCGCATTGCACAACGCGACAGCACGGCTCACTTGCGAGGGGGTCATATGCCGATACGCGGGTCGTTTTAGATGATTGTACCACACACCGCCACAGATTGTGTCCAGAACGATCCGCTGAAAGCAATGATCCGCAGACACCGGCCAATCCTTGCGCGATGTCGCCGCAAGCTTTGGCATCTCTTCCCGTGTCAGCCGCAGGTACGCTGCAATCATCGGATCGGGGAAAAGGGTCAATTGGTCTGGCATTGTATGACGCGTTTTTGCATGTCGCAAAGCTAGCCCCGGACGGGCATCCGCCAAGCGCCGCTCGACTATTCACCGTTTCTACCTAGCTTTTGTTGCAAGAGATGAAGCGAGCATGGAATGACACTAGACACCCCGATTGCCCCCCTTTTTGCGCCAACACGCGACAGCGGTGAGGCGCAATTGCAGCGATTTATCCCCAAAATGGGCCGCGCCTATACCAATGGCCGCAACTATGATCGCGGCGCGGGGCAGCATCGTGACGTGTCGATGCTGTCACCCTACATCCGCCACCGCCTTGTGCGCGAAGAAGACGCGATTGCCGCCGCTCTTTCCGCCCATGGCCCGGAAGGGGCAGAAAAGTTCGTGCAAGAAGTCATCTGGCGCGGGTATTTCAAAGGTTGGCTGGAACGTCGCCCACAAGTCTGGGCCTCCTATTGGTCGGGCCTGCAAGCGGACCTGCAGCACTTGGACCGCGATCGGAAACTGCGGCGCGATGTGGCCAGTGCTGAAGCCGGGCAAACTGGGCTGGATTATTTTGATACCTGGGCCGAGGAATTGGTAGAGACAGGATATCTGCACAACCATGCGAGGATGTGGTTTGCCTCAATTTGGATATTCACCTTGGGGCTGCCTTGGCGGCTGGGTGCTGACTTCTTCATGCGGCATTTGTTGGATGGCGACCCGGCGTCCAATACCTTGGGCTGGCGATGGGTGGCCGGCTTGCATACACGCGGCAAACCTTATCACGCCCAAGATTGGAATGTTGCCAAGTTCACCAACAATCGTTTCGCACCGCGCAAAGGTGAGCTGGCAGAAGTGTTTGATGGGCTTGTGGCCGAAGAACCTGACGGCCTGCCAACGGTTCAACCTTTGCGCCATCCGCTTGCGCCGGACCCAGTAGCACCTTCACTTTTGTTGCTCACCTCAGACGATTGCCGGCCAGAGGATTTTGACCTCATGCAGTTCAATATCGTCGCGATAGTAACCCTTAGCACCGCACAACTTCGCTCCCCCTTACCGGTGTCAGACGCCGTGGTCGCCTTTGAAAACGGCGCGCTTGCCGATACCGCAGCGCGTGAGGGCAGGTCATTTCAATCGCTGCACGCAGGGGTTCCGGCGGACCTTGCGCGGTTGACCGAACGGGCGGGTGCCGCACAAATTATTACGCCTTATATTCCCGAAGGCTATACCCGTGATTGGATCGGCGAAGCGATGCCACACCTCGCTGCCAAGTCCATCCAACTGACAGAGTGGCGCCGAAACTGGGATGCACTCATCTGGCCCCACGCGACTGCTGGTTTTTTCAAAGTGAAAAAGAACATCCCTTCAATCCTTGACGATGCGGGGTTAGTATGAGCAAAAACGCAGACCTCTCAGAGGCGGACCGAAGCGCTGTCATCGAAATGGCACTGTCCGACCACGTCAGCTTTGCCAACATCCAACGCGAATACGGTTTGCGAGAAAAAGAGGTCAAGGCCCTGATGCGGACGTCCCTCAAACCTGGCAGCTACCGTGCTTGGCGCAAACGCGTCCGAGCTTTCGGCGATCGCCGTGAACACTACAAGTGACGCCTGTCAAATAGGACCCTAAATAAAGCAAACCTACACCCTGATGTCGGAGCGGGCGCCAAAACTGAACGAACTGATCGTAAAGGCACGTAAAATCCTGATTTGCCTCTGATCCGACCAGCTGCCAACTGCGTATAACCTTTAAAGGGGACGGCCAAGATGCATGCGATATTTCTGGGGTCAATTGGAACACTGGCAGAGACTTCAACACTTCAGTTGGTGTCGTACAATCAGGCCTTTAGCGAGGCTGGCCTATCTTGGAGGTGGTCCAAGGAAGACTACCAACTCATGTTGAAGAAAGCGGGCGGCCAGAACCGTATTCAACACTTTTCACTATTGGAGGAAATTGAAGTGGATGTTGCGGCACTCCACAGTCGGAAATCAGAGATTTTTCAGCAATTACTTGCGGTGAAACCAATCGACGCCCGACCTGGGGTTAGGAACACGATTGAATTGGCTTCAAAACATGGCGTTAAACTCGGTTTGGTGACGACAACGTCTTGGGATAACGTGAGCGCCATTCTACGTGCGCTTGATATGTCACCGTCAATTTTTGACGTGGTGACGACGTCCGATACCATCGCTCGAGCAAAGCCTGCACCAGATGCCTATTTAGCAGCATTAGATTACCTTCAGCTTGATCAAGAAAACGTCGTCGCCGTTGAAGACAAGGACGGTGCCAGAGCCGCCCAAAGCGCTGGATTAGAGTGTGTTGGTCTTATCGGCGAAATGCACGACCCGGCAGAATTTTCAGGCCTAAGCGCCTACCAAACCTCGCTTGATTTAACAAAATACCTTGTGCTCCAGGCAGCGTTATGAGCCGTTAAAGAGGGGCGTAATGGCAAGGCCGTTTATTGTAAGCGAAACATAGCTGTCGATAATCTCGTCACAGCCCTAAACAAGATGAGCATACTGAATACCGGCAAAGTCTGGCATCCAAGGTCGTTTGAGAAACCCAGACAATCGACTGAATTGATGTTGAGAAGCCGTGCTTAACTTCTATTCACAGTCAACGCGTACAATAACGTCGACCTAACGGCTATGAGACCTCACATCGCATTGCCCCAACAAACTTAGGCGATGCGTCACAACCATTTGGCGGTACTGAGCCCGACGAAGCCATATGCTGTATGCCGTTCAAACGACCGCTTCAGAAGTGAACTCCTGGTAATTCGATCCAAGATTGACGTCTCCTCCCAATAGCTTATGTCTCACCGTGTCAGGGGCGCCGCGAGGCTGAGATGCACCCTTTGAACCTGAACCGGATAATGCCGGCGGAGGGAGGCAAAATCAGGCTTATAGGGCTTGGCGCGTCTTTCCGCTCGTTGAGAAAAGGAAAGACCGCGTGACACCTAACTCCGCTCTAGAAACGCTGCGCGCGAACGCGCCACTCGTTCATTGCATCACAAATTATGTTGCGATGAACATCGCAGCAAACGTGACCCTCGCGGCGGGTGCGTCGCCCGCCATGATCCATGCCCCCGAGGAGGTTGCTGATTTCGTGCCCATTGCTGGCGCACTGACTATCAACATCGGTACTTTGTCCGCCCCATGGGTAGATAGTATGAAGGCAGCCGCAATCGCCGCAAATGCTGCCAATGTACCTTGGGTGCTTGATCCGGTTGCCCATTTCGCCACGCCCTATCGCGCGAAGGCTGCTTTGGATTTGTTGGCGCTTAAACCAACGATTGTCCGGGGAAACGCATCCGAAATTATCGCCCTTGCAGGGGGTGCTGGGTCAGGCAAAGGGGCCGACAGTGGCGACAGCGTCAGTGACGCGCAAAGCTCTACACTGGCCCTTGCGGAAAGCCACCGCTGTATCGTTGCGGTGTCAGGACCCGTTGACTTCATCACAGACGGCACCCGTAGCGCCAGCATAACTGGTGGGGCTGACCTGATGCCCAAAGTCACCGCTTTGGGATGTTCCTTGACTGCATTGGTGGGGGCCTATGCCGCTGTTGCACCCGGCCTTGACGCGGCGGTCGCTGCTTTCGTTCATTTCGCCGAAGCGGGAGAACAAGCGGCAAAGGGCGCGCAAGGGCCCGGCAGCTTTTCCGTCGCATTCCTCGATGCGCTCCACAAGCTTCAACCGGG
>JBCBWJ010000292.1:0-4396 GCA_039817165.1 Pseudomonadota bacterium
CACGGCCCCGGCCCATGTGGTTATCCGCGCAGCAGATGAGTTCCGTGACAAAACAAGCCGCCCGAACGAGCTCTGGCAGACTGACTTCACGTATCTGAAGGTCATTGGTTGAGGTTGATTTTTTTCTCAGCACCATCCTCGACGATTACAGCCGATACATCATCGCCCGGAAGCTTTGTACGACGATGAAAGCCAAGGATATCACCGATACGCTGGAACTGGCGTTGGAAGTATCCGGCTGCGACAGCGCGACGGTTGTCCAGAAGCCAAGGCTGCTCAGCGACAACGGCTCGTCTTATGTGGCGGCCGATCTGGCCGATTATCTTGAAGACAAGGGTATGGATCACGTTCGCGGTGCGCCGCACCATCCACAGACCCAGGGCAAAGTTGAACGCTGGCACCAGACCATGAAGAACCGAGTTCTCTGGGAGAACTACTTGTTGCCCGGCGACCTGGAACACCAGATCGGCGCATTTGTCGATCACTACAACAACCACCGCTACCACGAGAGCCTAACCAATCTGACCCCCGGCGACGTCTATCACGGCCGAGGCGAACAGATTCTGAAGAAAAGAGAGGAATCGAAAAGCAGACAATCCGACTACGCCAGTTGCAGCACCAAACTGCTGCTGCCTAAACTCAAACAGAGACCGAACCAGAACCTTTTTTACAAAATGGCCCTGACCAATGTCAATCATACGAATGCCGAAGGTTTTCAGGACGCCCCGGATGTGTCCCTCCGGGCCCTTGCGCAAACGGATCAGACGCTCGCGCGCGCCAATCAGGCTGCGGAGCCGATCGGCTTCTTATATACGGATATGGACCGGGGTAAACCAGTTGGTGCGCGCGAGCTGCGCCAAGCCTTCGGCAGCATAGGACTTGTTGAGCCGCGCCGACAGGCTCTTGTGTGCTTTGCGGGCATCGATGCATGTGGTCGGAAGACCAAGTCTCGTCATCCCACGCTGCAGCCAGATTGAAAGCATCCCGCTCTCATGCACGATCCGGTGCGGAGTTAGCGATCGGTTGCGAAACCAACCTGCCACGCCTTTCGGGTCCGCAGGACACGTCCCGCGCGCGATGGTAATCCCCCATATCTAATGGGGTCCAGCCGTAGAATTCACGCGGCTGTTTTCAATTTCATGGCGGGTGTCATGCCGCCGATGGCCATGGGGTCGCTCGTTGTTGTAAGTCCAGAGCCATTGTGTTGCTTGGTCCTGTGCCTCCTCAATCGTTTCAAATATGTATTGCCCCAGCCATTCGCCGCGAACAGTACGATTGTAGCGTTCGATGTGGCGTTCTGCTGTGGCTTGCCGGGCTGGATGTATTCCAGCCGAACTTGGCGTTTCTCAGCCCATTCCATGAGCTTCTCACTGACGTATTCCGGACCGTAACACCTTTGGAATGATGCCGGTCTAAGGCTATGATTGCCTGCGCAGCCCTCAAATAGCGCAGCAGGTGATCATAGCTGGGTCTCAGGTCCCTACAGTGGTTTTGCAACAAACCACACCGCAAGGGAGACCGACTATGACCAACGCCACTATTGCACAATGAGAGCCTGTTTTGGTTGCGATTGATATCGCAAAAGCCCGCCATGAGGTTCTGATTGCTGTTCCGGGTAAAAAGCGGCGTCGCCGTTTGACGGTTCTGAACCAGCTCGAAGACTTCGACCGGTTGATCGCCACACTCTCGGAGTATGACCATCCTGTGCGCGCAGTTTTTGAGGCCACGGGCAATTACCAACGCGCCTTGGCATACCGGCTTGGTGCTGCTGGTTTCGACGTAAAGCTGGTGTCTTCGGTCGCATTGGCGCGCACCCGTGAAGCCTTGAACAACAGCTGGGACAAAAACGACCCAAAGGATGCGCAGGTCATCCTGCATATGATGCAAATCGGGAACGAGCAATTCTATCACGACCCGTTGCTATGCGGCACAAATGATCTTCAGGAATTGTCCAAAACGCACGACATCGTCTCCCGCTCGAAGACCAAGTTGTGGCATCGCATCTTGACCCACTATCTGCCTTTGTACTGGCCCGAGGCGGAACGCTTCCATCGCAGCTCGCGCAGCGACTGGTTCTTTGCCTTTCTCCAACGATACCCGTCACCTGTGAACGGCGGAGCAATACTCGGCCACGGTAGCGGCGGCGTTGTGTTGTCGCGGGCGGCGTAAAAGTCGGCCACTTTTGCCTTTTCGGTTTTCGGGAGGGCTTGGGGATATTCACCGTGGATTTGTATTTGAAGGTTCGTCACGCTCACTATGAGGACGGGTTGAGCGGGCGTCAGATTGCTCGGGATTTTGGGATCAGTCGCGATAGTGTTGCGAAGATGTTGGCGTACTCGGAACCGCCAGGGTACCGGCGGTCTGCACCAATCAAGCGGCCCAAGCTTGATCCTTACACCAGCCAGATTGACCAGTGGCTGTCTGAGGACAAGGCCCAGCCACGCAAACAGCGACACACTGCCAAACGGATCTTTGAGCGATTGCGCGACGAATGCGGGTTTGATGGCAGCTACACGATTGTCAAAGATTATGTTTGTGCGTAAAGGCGCGGGTCACGGGAGATGTTTGTTCCACTGAGCCATCCCCCAGGTCATGGGCAAGCGGACTTTGGCGAAGCGCTGGTTGTGATCGGCGGGGTCGAGCAGAAGGCGTACTTCTTTGCCTTCTTCGGGGCTGTGCCGCGCTCTATCTTGTACGACAATGACCGCTGCCTCGTGGCGAAGATCATGCCGGATGGCACGCTCAATCGCACACAGCGGTTCAGTGCGATGCTGTCGCATTACGTGATCGGGGACCGGTATGGCCGCCTCGGTAAAGGGAATGACAAAGGCAAGGTTGAAGGACTGGTTGGCTACGGACGTCGCAACTTCATGGTGCCGATGCCACGCTTTGCCACCTGGGATGCGTTCAACGCGTATCTGGAAGAACAATGTCGTAAGCGGCAGGCCGACATCCTGCGTGGTCACAAGATCAGCATCGGTGAACGGTTGGAAGCGGATCTGGCCGCGATGCGCGCCCTGCCAACCGCGCCTTTTGAAGCCTGTGATCTGCAAAGCGGCCAGGTGACGTCGACATCCGTCGTGCGTTATCGCGGTAATGACTACTCTGTGCCCGTTGCCTTCGGTCACCGCGAGGTCTGGATCAAGGGCTTCGTTAACTGCGTCGTTATTGGCTGCGCGGCAGAGGTCATCGCTGACCATCCCCGTTCCTATGACACGAGCGACATGATGTTCGATCCGGTACACTACCTGCCGCTGATCGAGCGCAAGATCATGTCCTTTGATCAGGTGGCACCTTTGCAGAACTGGGAGCTGCCGGAAGCCTTCGCCACGCTCCAGCGATTGCTGGAGACCCGCCAAGGTAAAGCAGGCAAGCGTGAGTACGTACAGGTGTTACGCCTCTTGGAACGTTTTGAGCTGGATGAGGTACACGCTGCGATCAAAGATGCTCTACGGATGGGCGCAGTCAGCTTCGACGCCACCAAACATCTGTTGCTGTGCCGGGTGGAACGACGGCCACCAAGATTGGATCTGGATGTGTATCCGTTCCTTCCCAGAACCAATATCGCCACGACATCCGCATCTTCCTACATTAGCTTGCTGGCGGGAGGTGAGGTATGACAGACGCCCCAGAGCTGTTGCTGGCCCATCACTGTTGAATGTCACTGAGAACTGACCCGGTATGCCCCTAAATTGTCACTGAGAATTGACCATCCGGCGCTACGTTCACCTGTACAACGGCCAGCTCCCGCAGACGGTCCTGAAAGGCCGGTCACCCATCGCCGCCTTGAAGGCATGGCAACACGACAGACCCGATCTATCCAGGGAACGCATCTACAATCATGCGGGATGTGACAGCTAATCACAGTCGTATTGACGCTCAAAAATCAAGTTGACTATCTTGCCAATCGCCTTATGAACTATTGACAGACACTAAAGGGAAGCAAGGCAGTACTCTTCGAAGCTCTTCCGAGATTTCCTATTCGCTGATCAAAATCGACGGGAGGGGTATTGTGGAGTTCACTCTAACAAGCGAACAACAGATGGTTTTCGATGTTGCCGCCGCTTTTGGCGAACAGCACATCAAGCCTTAGCTCATGAAATCACTTGTTTGATATTGCCGCCTCCAAACCAAGTTTGGCCATGCAAAATTTGCAGCAATGTTCAAATTCGGGACACGCGACGCAGTCATCCCACTCGGGGATGTCGGCCTGCACGATCCGTTCAGATCGGCCTATGCCTGCGCTATCCAGTTCAAAACCAAATACTTTTCCTTGCATTTTATCGTTGATCGAAAAATGCAGACTGTCGTGAAACATTGTGCCGTAGCAGTCTTTGTGGTGATCCATGTGAGTATCCTTCTCTGGTTTTCGTGCATTAATTGAATCCTGCGCAGC
>JBCBWJ010000293.1:0-4394 GCA_039817165.1 Pseudomonadota bacterium
CCCATACGGGGACCGAAGGACGCGGAAACGAAAAGGAAGAACCCATGTTTGCGGTCCTCAAGACCGGTGGCAAGCAATACAAGGTCCAGTCGGGCGATACGCTCCGCGTGGAAAAGATTGCAGCCGATGCCGGTGAAAAAGTTCAATTCAACGATGTCCTGATGCTCGGTGGCGACGCCCCCGTGATCGGTGCACCGTTCGTCGATGGCGCGGCCGTTCAGGCCGAGGTCGTCGATCAGGTCAAAGGTGACAAGGTCATCCACTTCGTCAAGCGCCGCCGGAAGCACGGCTCGCAGCGCACCAAGGGCCACCGTCAGCAGCTCACGGTGCTGCGCGTGACGGAGATCCTGGCCAAGGGCGGCGACAAGTCCGGCGTGAAAGCGGCCGTGGGTGCTGGCTCTGTTGCGGCGGTCGCCGTTGCCGCGGCCACCGCACCCAAAAAACCGGCCAAGACGGCTGAACCGAAAGTCGAAGCGCCGAAGAAAGCTGCCCCTAAGGCGGCCGCCAAGTCCGAAGGCGACGATCTCAAGCAATTGTCGGGCGTGGGTCCCGCGCTTGAAAAGAAGCTGCATGAGAACGGCGTCACCACATTCGCGCAGGTCGCGGCATGGACGGAAGACGACGTGGCTGCTATGGACGAGAAACTGTCATTCAAAGGCCGGATCGAGCGTGAAGGCTGGATCGCACAGGCCAAAGAACTGACCAAGGGCTAAGGAGAGACGAGATGGCACATAAAAAAGCAGGTGGTTCATCACGGAACGGTCGCGACTCTGCCGGTCGTCGCCTTGGTGTGAAAAAATACGGCGGTCAGGCTGTGATCCCCGGCAACATCATCGAGCGCCAGCGCGGCAACAAGTTCTGGCCGGGCGACGGTGTGGGCCAAGGCAAGGATCACACGCTCTTTGCCGTGGTCGAAGGCGCCGTGAAGTTCCACAAGGGCCTCAAGGGCCGCACCTTTATTTCGGTTCTCCCGGTAGCGGAGGCTGCAGAGTAAGCCGACCTAAAGAGTTTTGCGAAAAAACAGGGGGGATCGGCAAAAGCCGGTCCCTTTTTTCGGTTTTCGAACCTGTTTATTTTGGGAGCCTGTAGAATGCAGGATGTAATAGAGACAAACCGCCTCACGCTGCGCCCGCCTGTGGACGCGGATGGTGAGGTTGTGATCGGCGGCTTCAATGACTTTGACGTGGTCAAATGGCTGGCCAACCCGCCATACCCGTTCCGCCAAAGTGATCTGCACCTGCGTCTTGAGGATGGATCAAGCCGCTGGCCCGGCCTGGCCTGCATTGAACATCGCGGCGCAATGATCGGCATGGTCAGCGCGGAACCGCATTTCGGGTATTGGCTGCTCAAACATGCCTGGGGGCACGGGTTTGCAACCGAAGCTGGCCGCGCCATGCGCGATGCCGCGTTTCACCGCGGGGCCGACTACATTTCCTCGGGCTATTTTGCAGGCAACACCGCGTCCGAGGCGGTTCTGACAAAGCTTGGGTTCCAACATGTGGGCGAAAGCCGGCAATGGTGCGAAGCTCGCCAACAAACCCTGCCGCATCATGACATGTGGCTCGATCGCAGCGACTGGGACGCCGCGACCGCCTGACCGTTCCGCACTTTTTTCTCGCGCCCTTGGGAGGAGGACACCATGAAAATCGAAGACATCACCGGACAGCCCGTCATAGAGGCCGACCGCTTCACGCTGCGGCCTCTTCAGGCTTCGGATGCAGGCCTGATCACGCTCTATGCCAGCGATGAACGGGTGGCGCGAATGACCACCTCGATCCCGCACCCGATGCCCCCCGGCGCGGCCGAAGCGTTCATCGAGCGCACACAGGCCTCCGACCGGTCAGAGGATGTCTGGGTCATCGATTGCGCGCCCTCGGGCGGGGCCGAACTGGTGGGGCTCATCGGAATGGAACGCATGGACCGCGACCAATCCGAGGTGGGCTATTGGATCGCACCGGCCTTCTGGAACACCGGCATCGCGTCTCAGGCCGTCGCCGCCCTCATCGCGGCCAATCCGCAAAGCGCCTCTGTGATCTTCGCCTCCGTCTTCCAGGACAACCCCGCCTCCGCCCGCGTTCTGACCAATTGCGGCTTTGCCTATCTGGGTGACGCCGAAAGCTTCTCGGTCGCCCGCGATGCCACGGTTCGGACCTGGACGTATAGTTTGAAATTGGATTGATGAAATGTCTGCGCAGGTTCCAACGCTCTACACACAACGTCTGGTACTGCGCACCTTGGGCCATCAGGACGCGGACGCGATTGTTAGGATTGCGGGCGATTACACTGTTTCAAAGTGGCTCATTCCAGTGCCATATCCCTACAGTTTGACCGATGCACACACGTTTCTGTCATTGGCGTTGGCCGGTGAGGAAGGTCCGATTTGGGCGATCACGCTTGAAGGCCGGATGATTGGTGTGGTTGGGCTTGATGATGTGCTTGGATACTACCTTGATCCGAAGCACTGGGGCCAAGGCATGACGAGTGAAGCGGTTGCTGCCGTGATCGCGTACCGTTTCTCGGACCCTTCGCTGAACTGCATCTTTTCGGGGCATTTCGAGGGCAATGAAGGCTCACGCCGCGTGTTGGAGAAGGCCGGGTTCAAACCAACAGGCACCGACACCCGCAACAGCGTCGCCCGAAAGGAAGACGTGCGCCACTACACGATGGAACTCACACGCCAAACATGGTCCGCCTTGAAGCAATCCCACGAATAAAGTAACGCCAGCCGCACAGAGCTTAGAAAGTCACACCCATGAAATTCCTCGATCTCGCCAAGGTCTATATCCGGTCCGGTTCGGGCGGCGGTGGGTGCATCAGCTTCCGGCGGGAAAAATACATTGAATATGGCGGCCCCGATGGCGGCGATGGCGGCAAAGGCGGCTCCGTCGTGGTAGAGGTTGTGGACGGGCTCAACACGCTCATTGACTTTCGCTACCAACAGCATTTCTTCGCCAAGAACGGCCAGCCCGGCATGGGGCGGCAGCGTACCGGCAAAGACGGCGATGACATCGTGCTGCGCGTGCCCGTGGGCACCGAAATCCTCGACGAAGACCAGGAAACGGTGATCGCGGACCTCACCGAGGTCGGAGAGCGCCTCCAACTGGCCCGCGGCGGCAATGGCGGCTTTGGCAACCTGCATTTCAAAACCTCCACCAATCAGGCCCCGCGTCGGTCCAACCCCGGTCAGGCCGGGATCGAACGCACCATATGGCTGCGGCTGAAACTCATCGCCGATGTGGGGCTTTTGGGGATGCCCAATGCGGGCAAATCCACCTTTCTCGCGGCCACGTCCAATGCCCGGCCCAAGATCGCCGACTATCCCTTCACCACGCTCTATCCCAATCTGGGCGTTGTGGGCGTGGATGACACCGAATTCGTGGTGGCGGATATTCCCGGCCTCATTGATGGCGCGTCCGAGGGCAGGGGGCTGGGCGATCTCTTTCTTGGCCATGTCGAACGCTGTTCTGTGCTCTTGCATCTGGTCGATGGCACCTCCGGAACGATGGATGAAGACTACAAAACCATCATCCGAGAGCTTGAGGCCTATGGCGGCGCGCTCGCGGAAAAACCGCGGGTGACCGTGCTCAACAAGATCGACGCGCTCGACGACGAAGAACGCGCCTTCCTGCGCGAAGAGCTCGAGACCGTTGTGGGCGGCCCCGTCCTCATGATGTCGGGCGTCTCTCGCGAAGGCGTGACAGATGTGCTGCGCGCCGTACGGGCGCAGATGCGCGCCGCGCAGAACCGAGACACCGCAACTCCCTTGCAGGCGGACCCATGGCGACCCTGACAGAGGCGGCCCGCGTGGTCATCAAGATCGGTTCGGCCCTGCTGGTGGACCGCGACACAGGCACGCTGCGGGCCAGCTGGTTGTCGGCGCTGGCCGATGACGTGGCGCGTTTGCGAGGGCGCGGCGCGGATGTGATCCTGGTCTCCTCCGGCTCCATAGCATTGGGCCGGGCGGTGCTGGATCTGCCGAGCCAAGACCTCACGCTGGAACAGTCTCAGGCCGCCGCCGCCGTGGGCCAGATCCAGCTCGCCCATGCCTATGACGGGGCGCTCGCCGATCATGGGCTGCGTGCGGCCCAAGTGCTCGTAACCCTTGAAGACAGCGCCGATCGCCGCCGCTACCTCAATTCCCGCGCCACGCTGGATCAATTGCTCAGCCTCGGCACGGTTCCCATCGTCAATGAAAACGACACGGTCGCCACCGATGAAATCCGCTACGGCGACAATGATCGCCTCGCCGCCCAGGTCGCGGTGACGGCAGGGGCGGATATGCTGGTGCTGCTCAGCGATGTGGACGGGCTCTACACGGCCAACCCCGGCCTGGACCCCAGCGCCCGTCGTCTCGACCGCATTGACACGATCACGCCGGAGATTGAGGCGATGGC
>JBCBWJ010000294.1:0-4383 GCA_039817165.1 Pseudomonadota bacterium
CGGTGTCTTGGGCAATCGGAGGGGCCGCACCTGATCCGGTTGAGACGGCCATGGACATCACCTGCGGAGCTTTGTCCTTGAGCTCATTGACCACGCGTTGGGCGGTCTTGGGGCCGACGCCTTTGGCGGCTTTGACAGAGTTCCAATCCCCCAGTGCGATGGCGCGGCCCACACCGTCGGGGCCCAAGGCGCCAAGTATGGCCAGCGAAGCCTTCGCGCCGATGCCCTGCACCGACATGAGCAGCCGGTGCCATTCTTTTTCCTGCAGCGTGGTGAAGCCGAAAAGCTGCAGCAGGTCGTCGCGGACCAGAAGATCGGTGTAGAGCGCCGCATGCTCGCCCACGCGCGGCAGCGCCTGCAAAGTGCGATCGGAACAATAAACCAGGTAGCCCACCCCGCGCACATCAAGCAGCACGTGATCCTGGGCGCGGTAGTCGATCCTGCCCGCCAGCCGCCCGATCATGCGCTGAGCTTTCCAAGCGTCGCGCTGAGCCGCCCGTGATGGGCATGACAGATCGCGATGGCCAGCGCATCGGCGGCGTCGGGCCCGGCAAGATCCACGCCGGGCAATTGCACCCGAACCATGTGCGCCACCTGTGTCTTGTCGGCGTGGCCCACACCGACCACGGTCTTCTTGATCTTGTTGGGGGCGTATTCACCCACGGTGAGACCGAATTGCGCGGGCACCAGCATGGCAATGCCGCGCGCCTGACCAAGCTTCAGCGTGCCGACCCCGTCCTTGTTGACGAAGGTCTGTTCCACCGCCGCCGCCGTGGGGGTGTATTGCGCCACCACATCCGTGAGTTGCTGGTGCAGCGACAAGAGCCGGTCTGCGAGCGCGTCGCCCGCTGACACGCACACCCCGTTGGCCACGTGGCGCAGGCGGCTTCCGTCGACGTCGATCACGCCCCAGCCGAGGTTGCGCAGACCCGGATCAATTCCAACAATTCGCATGATACACTGCCCGTTTCCCGGTTTTGACAAGGCCTAGCACGAAACGGGAACACGCGCCAAGCATCTTAACAAATTACAAAAGGAACCTGTGCGACCAACGCGAGGGCAGATCAAATTAAAGTGTTTAAAATTGGTTGTTTATCCGGATTCCGAGCGTTGCAAGGCGCGCATAGTGACTATGCTAAAAGCCACCTTGCTGGAAAATTGCGGCGGACCTATCTCCATTCGACGAACGGACAACAGCGGTTCAGCCGCGATAACTTCAGGAATGAAAAAATGGCACTTCTCGACCAAACCCGTTCGACACGCTCGGGCCCCGTTTTCGGTGGTGGCACGGGTCTTTTGTCGAACCTCATCGGCGCATTCAACGCATGGAACGATGCGCGCATCACCCGCCGGGCCCTGTCCCATCTCAGCGATCGCGAGTTGGAAGACATCGGACTTGTGCGCGGCGATATTGACCGGTTGGATTTCTGATCCCGGCCTTTTGCATGACTATGCGTCGCGCCTGACCAGAGAGGTCAGCGCGCCGCACAAGCGCAAAGAAAACCCCCGCTGGTGTGAGAGACACCGGCGGGGGTTTTTTCTTTGGAGGGATAAGGATGGTCTAGGAGGGATCCACCTTAGGGCAGGACAACCCGAAACTGGTTGGCCAAAAACTGAGAGAGAAAATCAGGGGTCATCACGAAAGCTGCAGCCTGTTCAAACACGGTGCCGGATTTGAGAAAGCTTATGGAGGCTGCATAATCTGCAGCACCAATCCAGGCGATTGTGCCGCCTTTGAACACGAAGAAGGAGGCGACAAGAAGCAGAAAACCAGAGAGAGAGATGGTTGGTGCTGCGGCCCGTGTCGGCACAATGATCAGGTCATCAACGCGCGCCTGAGAGGAGGCGTGGAGGGATTGCGGACGACCATCTTCATCTGTGCGACGCTTTTTATCTGCGCGTGGCTGTGAATTCGATGGCTTTACCATTGCAGCACCTAGAACTTCTTGTCGCCCCCATGACGTGAGAATTTTCTAGGTTTGAATTGTGGCGAAACTTGGGCACGCGCCGCAATTTCGGCATTTTCCGTTTGATTTCAGGCATTTCTTTGGAGGATTGTCGTCGTCCATTCGCCAATCTCGCGCCGCTGAAGCAGAGTGTTTCCGTTGGCGCAATAAACCTCAATGACCTCGTCGGCTTGGTCATTGAGGATGCCGGACAGAATCACAGATCCCCCGGGCCGCAGCGCCGCTGTGATACCCGGCGCAAGGGCGATCAGCGGTCCTTTGAGGATATTGGCGAAAATCAGACCGAAGGGGGCGGCACCTGCGATCTGCGCATGGTCCAGCCCGTCGGCTTCAAGGGCGGTGACGCGGTGGGACATGCCATTGGCCGCCAGGTTGGCGCGGGCGACATCGACGGCGACCTCATCAATGTCGCTGGCCAGCACATCCGCATGCATCACGTGGGCGGCCGCCATGGCCAGCACGGCCGTGCCACAGCCGAGATCCAGCACCGGACCAGAGAGCGCATCTGTGTCCAGCAGGTGATCGAGCGCCAACAGGCAGCCCTGTGTCGTGCCGTGGTGGCCGGTGCCGAAGGCCATGGACGCCTCGATCAGCAGGGGGATCACCACGGCGGGTATTTTATCGGCATCGTGGCTGCCATAGACGAAAAAGCGCCCGGCCTCGACCGGGGTCAGTTCGCGGCGCACTTTGGCGACCCAGTCTTCGTCAGGCAGTTCGGAGACGACAAAGGGCCGTGCGCCGTGCATGGCGGCCAATAGGGCAAGGCCTGCGTCATCGGGTGGGGCCTCGAAATAGGCGCCCACCTCCCATGTGCCCGAGCCGTCTTCGATCTCGAAGGTGCCGATGCCGGTTGGGGTTGGGGTCATCCGTTCCAGATCTTCCGCAAGGGCCTCGGCCGGGAGGCGATCGGTGAGTGTGGTCAGCGCTGTGAAAGTGGTCATGGTCTATTCTGCTGGGGCCGGTGTGGGACGGGTGAGGATGGTTTCGTGGCCAGGCTGCGGATGGCGCGGGATCAGCAGCGCCAGAAGGAACGAGCAGCTGGCCATAGCGGCCGCCAGCCCGAACACCGCCCCCGGCGATATCAGCCAGAGGTAGCCAAGCGAGGCCGGCAGGAACACCGCCGCGATGTGATTGATCGTGAAGGCCACAGCCGCGGTGGGCGCGATATCTGCCGGATCGGCGATCTTTTGGAAGTAGGTCTTGAGCGCAAGCGCCAGAGCGAAGAGCAGGTGATCCACCACGTAGAGCGCGGCCGCCAAAACCACACCCCAGCCAAACACGTAGATCCCGCCATAGAGCCCGAAGACAATGGCCAGCCCCGCATACTCAAAAAGCAGCGTGGCGCGTTCGCCGAAGCGGTGCACGGCCCGGCCCATGAAGGGGCCGCAGATCATGTTGGCCACGAGGTTGATGAGATAGAGCGCGGTCACCTCATGGACCTCAAAGCCGAACTTTTCGACCATCATGAAGCCTGCGAACACGACAAAGATCTGACGTCGCGCGCCTGCCATGAATTGCAGCAGGTAATAGAGCCAATAGCGTTTGCGCAGGATCATTTTCTTGACCTGCGGTGTTGGGGCCTCGAACTGCGGGTAGGCCACGAAGCAAAAGAGGGCGATGGCCACGCAGACCCCGCCTGCGATCATGTAGACCGTGTTGTAGCTCAGACCGAGGGTGTCCCAGCTCAGAACGATGAGACCGTAAGACAAGAGCGCGGCTGCGGATCCGGCCGCGACCATCCATCCAAGGACCTGAGGCGCGCGGTCCTTTTCCAACCATTGCAGCTGCAAAGACTGGTTGACGGTCTCATAGTAGTGAAAGCCGATGGAGCTGAGCATGGTGATGGTCAGTATGCCACCCATGGAGGGGAACCAGGCGGTCACGGCTGTGGCCGCGCCCAGCATGATGAGCGAGACAAGTCCCAGCACCTGTTCGCGCATGAAGATGATGATGGCGATCACACCGACGGCCAGAAACCCGGGGATTTCGCGCACAGTGTGAAGCCAGCCAATGTCGGAGCCATCAAAATCCGCCACTTCGATGACGAAATTATTGAGCAGCGCCGACCAGGTGGAGAACGCAATGGGCATGGCCGCAGCCATGAGAAAGAGCAGCGTGATCGGCCTGCGCCAGAGCGGGAGGTGGCGGGCGTCGTGGAGACGGACGGTTTGCATGGCCTCGGTCTACGCCTTTTGTTGCAGCTTGGCGAGTGCGGTCATGAAGAGGGTATTGTGCCGGTAAGCGTATCAAATTTTTTTAAAAAAATTTGCGCCAACGTTGGCGGCGCATTTTTTGAAAAAATGCGATCGAAGTCTTTTGAAGACTTCGTCGGCTCCAGATTTCAGAAAAAACTTTGGGGGTCGATGTCGACGCTCAGCCGGAACTGCGACGAGCCGCGCACGGGGGCGATCCAGCG
>JBCBWJ010000295.1:0-4373 GCA_039817165.1 Pseudomonadota bacterium
AAACGCGCGATGTCACCGATTTTGCCTCTGCCTTGGGCAGTGATGCAGGTGGCATCACCAAACAGGGTGGTGCGGGCAATGACAGTCTGGATGGCATGGACGGTGATGATCAACTGATCGGACTAGAAGGGTTCGACACCCTCACCGGTGGTGACGGCGACGATACGCTGTCGGGTGGCGATCAGGGGGATGTGCTGTCTGGTGGAGACGGCAACGACCAGATCCGCAGCGGGCACGGCTTTGACACGCTGCTGGGCGGCGCAGGCGATGATGTCCTGGGGGACTGGTCGGGTTGGAGCCTGCTCGACGGTGGCGAGGGCGACGACATCCTGCGCGCCGGGGCGGGTCAGGACACCTTGATCGGCGGAGAGGGGGATGACACGCTGACGGGTGGATCCAAGGCCGACACATTCGCCTTTGACACCGAAAGCGGATCAGACCAGATCACCGACTTTGCCTTGGGTGAAGACAAGATTGATCTTCAGGACATCGCGATTGGCGATGGTGAGGATGAGACCTCAGCCGCAGATTTCATGTCAGAAAACGCGTCCATTGACGGGCAGGACTTGGTACTGGACCTCGGCGATGGTCGGATGATCCGCATACTGGATGTGGTCGACGAAGACATCGGAGAAGATCCCGAAGACTATGCAGACATCTTTGACATGCTCTAGCAGACATGTGTCGGCTCGGATGCGGAGTGGCGAAATTCGCGTGTGACCTCAGCAACGTTACAGATGCGGATCACGCGTTCCCTGCAGGCGCACCGCCGCGTGGCGGGCAAAACGACGGGTGAGGGCGGTGCGCCGCGCGCCCGGAAGTTTATGATGCGGGGCCATACGGATGATCTCGGCATCATAGGCATCCGCGATGAGCAGCCCTGTGTCGAGCGGCAGGCATTCGTTGGGGAAAGCCTCGTCCACCGCCCAGAAATACCGGTCGCACCAGTCGAGATAGCCCTCCCATTTGCCGTCAGAGCGGAAATCCGTGAGCGAAGATTTGCATTCGATCACCCAGATCTCGCCCTTGGGGCCGATGGCCATGACATCCACCCGTTTGCCGCGTTCTGGGGTGAATTCCTCCAGGCAGGCGAAATCGAGCTGCAACAGATGGCGGCAAACACCCCGGGCCAGAAGCTGGCCGGGTTTGAGCGCCGGAAGCATGGAGGGATCGGGCGTCGTGAGCATTGGGCAATTATGAACAAAAAGTGAACATACGCAAGCCCTTGATGTGGGTGGGCCAAGGGGCTACGTGAGGAATGTGGCGGGTGCTGCCCTTCTCGTGAACGGTTGCATTCCGGTGGCCTTAAACAATTCCGAGGGAGCTGGCTCTGTCCTGGCCCTGGCCTGGTTACCTGGCGCCCACCTGTACATACAGGTCCTCGGGAATGAGAGAACCAAACGGTTGCGTGCGGGCCCGTCACACCCTGCCCGGCTGCTGTTCAGCAGACCGCAAAATATTTGAAATATTTTGCGCCCGTCGGCCGAAGCGACGTAACTCATTGATAAAAACGCTTTGAGGCTTAGAACGGTCCGCGCGGTTTGTCGACGGGCACGCGAACCACGGCGTGATCGGCTTCCATGTCGCGCATGCGGCGTCCACCGTGATGATCATCATCTTCGTCGTCGTCCTGGGCCAGCATCACCTGAACCACCCCGAACACCACGCCGTTTACGACCCACATCAGCACGGCCACAAGCCACCCCATCGTGGTCTCAGCCACCAAATTCATCAGGCCGGCGATGTTGAACCATAGCGTCATCACCAGCAAAACCCCGGACAGGGCGAACCCGATGATCATGTTCTTCCGATAAGGGCGACTTTCATTCGGCATGTGTTCAGCCTCTGTAGCGCATTCGATACAAAGCTTAGCACAGGATTCCCAACCCTCAAGGGAGCTTTGCAATAATGGCAAATTTTCTCTGATCCTTATTGCCGCAGGCCCCTCGAGGTGCCCAGCAAAGCATCTTCGCCTCTGGCCAAGGCGGGGCCCCTGCGTTATCTGTCCGCCCTGCACCATGCGGGAACGACCGATGTCCAAGACAGCCTATGAAACCCCCGGCCCGGTTGAGGCGGATCTGAAAGGCGCGATTGCGTCCACAGAAGAGATCATCGCGGCCGCGCGCGCCGGTGAGATGTTCATTCTCGTCGACCATGAGGATCGCGAAAATGAGGGCGATTTGGTGATTGCCGCCGAATTCGCGACCCCCGACGTGATCAACTTCATGGCGACCCATGGGCGCGGTCTGATTTGCCTGCCCATGACCGCGGAACGGATTGACCGGTTGGGCCTGCCGATGATGGCCGTGAACAATTCCTCGCGCCATGAAACCGCCTTTACCGTGAGCATTGAAGCGCGCGAAGGGGTGAGCACCGGCATTTCGGCCGCCGACCGCGCGCTGACCATCGCCACCGCGATCAATGACCAGAACACGATGGCCGCCATTGCCACGCCGGGCCATGTTTTTCCGCTGCGCGCCAAGGCCGGTGGCGTTCTGGTGCGCGCCGGACACACAGAGGCCGCCGTGGACATCGCGCGGCTGGCAGGGCTGCACCCCTCGGGCGTGATTTGCGAGATCATGAAGGATGACGGCACCATGGCGCGCCTGCCCGATCTCATTGAGTTTGGCCAGACGCATGGGATGAAGATCGGCACAATCTCTGATCTCATCGCCTATCGTCACAAGCACGACAATCTGGTGCGCGAGGTGCGGCACACGCAAGTGACCTCGTCGCATGGGGGCGAGTGGGACATGCGCGTCTTTGTCGATGAGACGGGCACCGAGCATCTGGCGCTGACCAAGGGCGATGTGCAGGACGGAAAACCGGTGCTGTCACGGACCCATGCGCTCAACGCGCTGGAGGATGTCCTGGGCATTTCGCTTGATCAACCCGGTGGCGTGCCCACGGGCAAATTGCAGCGCGCCATGGACATCATCGGCCAGGAAGGGCGCGGGGCGGTGTTTCTCTATCGTCAGCCCCGCCCGACGCTGGCCAAGGAATACCAGGACGAGGACGGCCCCCGCACAGTAAAGCAAACCGGCCTTGGGTCGCAGATCATGGTGACCATGGGCGTCAAACAGCTGATCCTGCTGACAGACAACCCCGATACGCGCTATCTGGGGTTGGACGCCTACGGGATTTCCATCGTGGGCACGCGCCCCCTGACCGAAGGATAACGCCATGGCTGGCACAGAGTACACCCTGCCCCGCCCGGACTTTGCGGACCCTGTGAAACTGCTCGTGGTGGTGGCGTCGTTTTACCGCGACATCGCAGACATGCTGATCACCGGCGCGCTGGCCGAGGTTGAGGCCGCGGGCGGCACCCACGAGGTGATCGAGGTCCCCGGCGCGCTGGAAGTGCCCACCGCCATCGCCATGGCCGACCGGATGAGCAATTTTGACGGCTATGTCGCCTTGGGCTGCGTCATTCGGGGCGAGACCACGCATTACGAGACCGTGTGCAATGACAGCTCGCGGGGGATCACCCTGTTGGGCCTGTCGGGCACGTTGGTGGGCAACGGCATCCTAACGGTCGAAAACCGCGATCAGGCCGTGGCCCGCGCCGATCCTGAGCAGATGAACAAGGGCGGTGGCGCGGCCGCAGCAGCACTGCATCTGATCGCGCTGTCGCGCAAATGGGGCCAACCCAAGGGCGGCATCGGATTTCGCACCGACGCCGAAGAATACCGCCTCGCTGGCGACGCAAAAGGCCCCACGACCGCATGAGCAACGCCCCTACCCTGTCCGGCAATGCCCGCCGCAAAATGCGATCCGCCTCAAGGCTTTACGCCGTGCAGGCGCTCTTTCAGATGGAGCATTCCGCGCTCAGCGCCGAAGCCGTGACCGCAGAGTTCCTGAGCCACCGGTTCGGGGCAGAACTGGAAGACGGGGTGGAGATGAACGAGGGCGACGTGGATCTTTTTCGCGCGCTGGTGGAAGAGGCGGTGACCTGGCAGGCGAAGATTGACCAGATGACCGACCGCGCCTTGGTGGCCAAATGGCCCATAGACCGGATTGATCCCACGTTGCGCGCGCTCTTTCGGGCCGCAGGTGCCGAAATGCTGACGGGCGAGGCCCCGCCCAAAGTGGTGATCGTGGAATTCGTGGACATCGCCAAAAGCTTCTACCCCGAGGGCAAAGAGCCCAAATTCGTCAACGCCGTGCTGGACCACATGGCGCGCGAGGCAAAGCCAGAGGCGTTTTGATCGGCTTGGATGCCTGCTTTGCGGATAATCCAGCCATTCAATCTACGGACAAAAGAACCGCGCAGTGCTGGGCCGCGGTATGGCGATCTATGTTTTGAACAGCAGCGTTTTATCCGGGCACCATCCGCAAAAGATCTCAGCGATGCGCGGCGGCCCATAGGGCCT
>JBCBWJ010000296.1:0-4370 GCA_039817165.1 Pseudomonadota bacterium
GCCTTGGCCCAAGGCATCGAGCGCGACGGTGCTCACAACCGAATAGCCTTCGGCCTCAAGCACTAGCAGGTCAGCAGCTGAGAGGTCGAAAACCGCGATTTCATCGGGCGCCTGTTCGGCCAGCTGACGCGGTGCGGCGACCTGTGCCGGGACGCGGCGCTGCGTGTTGCGGCCGATAATTCTGCGTTCGATGTTGCGCAGAAATCGATCCACCTGTCCAGCAGGTGAACTCCGCGACCCTCCCGAGCGGTCGCGCCCATCATCGTCGTCTCGGTCATCGCGGTCATCCCGATCATCACTGTCATCTCCCCCGTCGTCTCCGCCTCCGTCATCGCCCCCGTCATCTGCCCAGGCGGCAGAAACGAATCCAAGGCCTGGATAGGATGTTGAACTGGTGGAAAGGCCTGCAATCATAAAGGCTACAAAGGCGGATTTGGCGAATTTGGAGTTCAAGTACATGGGCCTGACCTTTCTGCGACTGCGGCAACTGCGCCCAGACAACGTCCTCGCTTCAAAAATATTCCCATCGATACCGCATTTCTATCCAGTATTTCCGGCCGAGGCATGCACGCAGAATGCCGGCGCCGTCAAAACGACGCCTCTTCTCGATCACCACATCGGTCCTCACCGTACGGTAGTTAGCACTGCGGGGAACGCCCGCTTTCCGCCCTAGTTGATCGGCGCAGCTGTCGAAAAGCAAACAAAGGAGACTTTGAGGTCTGGAAATCGAAGGGCCGTTCTGTCCGCAAAGCCGACTTTGCAGGGCCTTCGAAAGCCGAGATGCATTACCGAAACTATCTGATGATTGCTCAGGGCCCATTTCACGTCTGTTTAGATGCCCGGCGCGGAATCAAGGTCCTATGGGCCGCCGCGCATCGTTGGGCCGCCTCCACGGCACGGCGATTTGGTTGCACTGGGCGCATCGCTGAGAACTTTTGCGGATGGTGCCGGGATAAAACGCTGCTGTTCAAAACCCAGATCGCCATACCGCGGCCCAGCACTGCGCGGCTCTTTTGTCCGTAGGTTGAATGGCTGCGTTGACCGCAAAGCCGCCTTTCGCTGTTTCAATATCACGCACCACAAATGAAAAACCCCCAGGGCGGGGCCGCGGGGGTGTCTCAATCGTGTTAGTATGCGCTGGCCTCAGAGGAGACCTTCGCGTTGCGCTTTTTTGCGCGCCAGCTTGCGGGCGCGGCGAATGGCCTCGGCCTTTTCGCGGGCACGCTTCTCAGACGGTTTTTCGAAATGTTGCCGAAGCTTCATTTCCCGAAACACGCCTTCGCGCTGCAGCTTCTTTTTCAGGGCACGGAGCGCCTGATCGACATTGTTGTCGCGAACACTGACCTGCATGTGGTGTCACCACCTTTCTAGGTTAAAGTTGAGCGTTAGATTGCAGGAAGTGGCCGTATAGCAAAGCGGTTTTATCTTGTCTAGGGTAGGACCTGACAATTGGAGACGATGATGGCGGATACTCAAACGGATATCAAAGCGCGCATGCTGGAGGCGGCGGCCATGCATGTGCCTTTTGACGGTTGGAGCGATGTGACCTTCCGGGCGGCGATGCGGGATGCGGATGTCGAGCCGGGGTTGGCGCGGGCGGCGTTTCCGCGGGGCGCGGTTGATCTGGCGCTGGCCTTTCACGAGGCAGGTGACAGGGCGATGGTGGAACGGTTGGAGGCCATGGACCTTGCCGCGATGCGCTACAGCAAACGGGTGACGCAGGCGGTGCGCACGCGTCTTGAGGTGATCGAGGACAAGGAAATGGTGCGCCGGGGGATGACGCTGTTTTCCCTGCCGCAATATGCCGGGGACGGGGCGCAGGCGCTGTGGCGGACGGCCGATCTGATCTGGGTTACGCTGGGCGACACCTCGCGCGATGTGAACTGGTACACCAAGCGGGCGACGCTGTCGGGGGTTTACGGCGCGACGGTGCTCTATTGGCTGGGCGACGAAAGCGAGGGGCATTTCAACAGCTGGGCTTTTCTGGATCGGCGCATCGAGGATGTGATGCGGATCGAAAAGCTGAAAGCCAAAGCCCGTGACAATCGTCTGCTGGGCGGTCTTGTGACAGCACCCGAAAGCGCGCTCAATGCCATCCTGGAGCGGATGCGGCCCAAAGCTGGGCCAAATGACATGCCGGGCCGTTGGTCCGGGCCTGTTTGAAGGAAGAGACGTAGGAGCGTTCCCATGACCGACATGATGACTGCGGTCGAGATCACGGAGCCGGGCGGGCCTGAGGTGTTGCAGGTGACCACCCGCCCTGTGCCGGAGCCGCGCGCAGGCGAGGTGGTGATCCGCGTGGCCTATGCCGGGGTGAACCGGCCGGATGCGTTGCAGCGCGCGGGCAGCTATGCGCCGCCGCCGGGCGCATCCGATCTGCCGGGGCTGGAAGCGGCAGGTGAGATCGTGGCGGTGGGCGAGGGTGTCACGGATCTGGGCATAGGCGACGCGGTGTGTGCGTTGTTGCCCGGTGGGGGCTATGCGGAATTCGTGGCGACACCGGCGGCGCATTGCCTGGCGATCCCTGGGGGCATGGGGCTGCGCGAGGCGGCGTGTTTGCCGGAGACGTTTTTCACGGTCTGGACCAATGTGTTCCTGCGTGGCGGGCTCAAGGCCGGGGAGCGGTTTTTGGTGCATGGCGGATCGTCGGGCATCGGGACCACGGCCATTCAGCTGGCGGCGCGGTTCGGGGCACGGGTGTTTGCGACGGCGGGCAGCGAGGCCAAGTGCCAGGTCTGTCGTGATCTGGGTGCGGAGCGGGCGATCAACTATCGCGAGGAGGATTTCGTCTCTGTGCTGAAGGGCGAAGGCGGGGCGGATTTGATCCTGGATATGGTGGGCGGGGACTACTTGCCGCGCAATGTCAAAACGCTCGCCCATGATGGGCGGCTGGTGAACATCGCGTTTCTCGGCGGGCCGAAGGTGGAGCTGAATTTCGCGGTGGTGATGATGAAGCGGCTGACGCTGACGGGGTCGACCTTGCGGCCGCAAAGCGATCTGGCGAAGGCGGAGATTGCTCAAGCTTTGCGCGCCCATGTGTGGCCGCTTTTGGAGGCCGGGACGGTCGCGCCGGTGATGGACAGTGAGTATCCACTGGCGGAGGCCGCGGCGGCGCATGCGCATATGGAAGCGGGCGGGCATATCGGCAAGATCGTCTTGAAAGTGGGCTGACGGTTTGGGCGTCGGGGCCGTGATCTGTGTGATCCTGGCGGGGGTCAGCCTTGTGCTGTCCGTCGTTGCGTGGCGCAGGGACGTGCCGCTGGAGTGGCGGTTTGCCGTGCCGGAGGGGGTGCCGGCAGAGGGGGCGCCGTTTTTCGAGACCGTGTTGGACTATTCCCCCGCCCGAGGGCAGGCGCATTCGCCGGGGATTGTGGTCGCGGCGCAGGGATTCCAGGTTTTGTGGTTTGAAGGCTCTGCCGAGGCGCAGGCGGATGTGGATGTGCATGCGGCACGGTTCACACGCACAGCCGAGGGGTGGATCCAGGCGGAAACCGGCCCGCATCTGACGCGGGCGGGTCTCAGTGCGGCGATGGAGCCGCGCCAGATCGTGGTGACGCTGGGCAATACGATTGAGAACGAGGCGCGACCGGGCGGGCTTTGGGCGACGGTGGCCTCTGTCGGCGGCTGGGCGATGGCCTCGATCGTAGATGTGCCGCCAAAGGGCGGGGCCGCGCGGCGGCTCGATCTGTCGCCGGTGCTGGGTCGGTCGAACCTGGTGAAATCGCCGATGGTGGGGTTCGCCGACGGCAGCTTTGGCCTGCCTGCGTATTTCGAGATGGGGGCCACTTACGGCGTGCTCGCGCGGTTTGACGGGATGGGCCGGGTGCGGGACACGGCCCGGATGGCGGGGTTTGGCAAGCCCATTCAGCCGATGATCGTGCCGCTGTCGCAGACCCGGGCGGTGGCGTTTTTACGCGATTTTGATCCGAGCAAGCGGCTGTTGCGCAGTGAGACAGGGGATGGCGGGCGGACGTGGTCGCGGGTGGAGGCGACAGGTGTGTTTAATCCAAGCTCGCCCGTGGCGGCACTCGGACTGGGCGAGGGGCGGATTTTGCTGGCGGTGAATGATGTGGCGGAGGCGCCCGAGGTGCTGCGGCTGGTGCTCAGCGAGGATGAAGGCGAGAGCTGGCGGGAGTTGCGCCGGTTTGAGGGGGCGGGTGCGCTGCGCTATCCGATGCTACGGCGGCTGAGTTCGGGCGAGATTGTGCTGAGTTATTCCAAAGGCACCAAGCAGGGTGTTGTGGCGCATGTGTTCAATCAGGCTTGGGTGGAGGCATGACGCGGGTGGGAAGCGCGCTGGCGCTCGCTTTGGTGGTGGCGTGGGGCGTGCAAGGCGTGGGGGGGGCGGCCCTCGCTCCGCTCGGGGCCGG
>JBCBWJ010000297.1:0-4370 GCA_039817165.1 Pseudomonadota bacterium
GGCCGGCTGGACAGCAGGCCAACCCATCGTGCCCATCATCTTCTACCGCGCGCTCGTGCAAGGTGCCGGTCTTAACCCGATCAACCGTCTCGTGCGCGCGCTCTTGCGGGCCGGGTTGAACCCGCTGCCGGTCTTTGTGGCCTCGCTGAAAGACCCGGTCTCCGTGGCCACGCTCACGCAGCTTTTCACCTCAGCCCCCCCCAGCGTGATCCTCAACGCCACCTCCTTTGCCGTGGGCTCTCCGCACAGCGGCGATGACAGCCCTCAAAACCCGCTCACGATGCCTCAGACGCACTCGGCACCAGTGTTCCAGGTCGTCCTCGCCGGCAGTTCGGAAGAGGCTTGGGCCGATGGCCTCAACGGTCTTTCCGCCCGCGACATCGCAATGAATGTTGCCTTGCCAGAGGTCGATGGCCGGGTCCTGTCGCGCGCGGTCAGCTTCAAAGGGGAGGCCTTCTTTGACGCCACCACCCAGTGCCCCATCGCCACCTACCGCGCCCAGGGCGACCGGATCGAATTTGTGGCCGAGCTGGCCGCCAACTGGGCCCGCTTGCGGCAGACGCCCGTGCCTGCACGCAAAGTGGCGCTGATCCTCGCAAACTATCCCAACAAGGACGGCAGGCTCGCCAATGGCGTGGGCCTCGACACGCCTGCAGGCACAGTGCACGCGCTGCGCCTGATGGCGGATGCGGGCTACCACGTCGCTGATCCGCCCGAAGATGGCAATGCGCTCATGCAGTCGATCCTCGCAGGTCCCACCAACTGGCTCACCGATCGGGCCGAAAAGACAGGCGGCGAAACCCTGCCTCTGGCCGACTACACCGCCTTTTTCCAGGACCTCCCCTGGGAGCTCAAAGACCAGATCACCACCCGTTGGGGCGCCCCCGAGGACGATCCATTCTGCACCGATGCAGGCTTCAAACTGTCCATCCTGCACCACGGCCATGTGGTGGTGGGCGTGCAACCGGCCCGGGGGTATAACATCGACCCCACCGACAGCTACCATTCCCCCGATCTGGTCCCACCGCACAATTACCTGGCCTTCTATGCCTGGATCCGACGATCCTTTGAGGCAGATGCCATTGTGCACATGGGCAAACACGGCAATCTGGAATGGCTGCCCGGCAAGGCGCTGGCGCTGAGCCAATCCTGTTGGCCAGAGGCGATCCTGGGGCCTATGCCCCATATCTATCCGTTCATCGTCAACGACCCTGGCGAAGGCACCCAGGCCAAGCGCCGCGCGCAGGCGGTGATCGTTGATCACCTGACCCCGCCTTTGACGCGCGCCGAAACCTACGGCCCCCTGCGCGACCTCGAAGCGCTGGTCGATGAATACTACGAGGCCGCAGGCGTCGACCCGCGCCGCATTGACCACCTCCGCCGGGAGATCCTGTCGCTGACGGCCACAACAGGGCTCGACCGGGATATTGGCCTGAAGGGGGAGGATGAAGACCGCGACCTGGCCAAACTCGATGCCTATCTGTGTGAGCTCAAAGAAGCTCAGATCCGCGATGGCCTGCATGTGTTTGGGGTCTCGCCCGAAGGGGATCAACTGCGCGATCTCACCATCGCCATGGCCCGGGTGCCCCGCGGTGACGGCCAGATGGACGATGCGTCTTTCATCCGCGCGCTGGCCGAAGATCTGGATCTCGGGTTTGACCCTCTCGACTGTGATATGTCTGAGCCTTGGACAGGCCCCAGACCGGCCCGCCTCCAGGACCTGACCCCCGATCCCTGGCGCAGCACTGGTGACACTGTTGAGCGGCTCGAACTCCTCGCTCAAGCCGTGCTTCGGGATGGCGGGCGGGGCGATGTGGACCTTGGTCCGCGAGCGTCGTGCGTCATCCAAACCATCGACCAAAGCATCCGGCCCGCGATCATCGCCTGCGGCCCCAACGAAGGGCATGGCCTGCTCAGCGCGCTGTCGGGGGATTTTGTCCCGCCTGCCCCCTCTGGCGCGCCCACCCGCGGCCGCCTTGATGTCTTGCCCACAGGGCGCAATTTTTTCTCCGTCGACAGTCGCGCCGTGCCCACGCCGACCGCTTGGGCGTTGGGGTGGAAATCCGCCAACCTGCTTATTGAAAAACACCTGCAAACCCACGGCGATTGGCCGCGCACGATGCTGCTCACCGCCTGGGGCACCGCCAACATGCGCACGGGCGGCGATGACATCGCCCAGGGGCTCGCGCTGATGGGCGTCAAACCCAAATGGGACAGTGCAAACCGTCGCGTCACGGGCTTTGAGGTCTTGCCCCAAGGCGTGCTTGGCCGTCCGCGTGTCGATGTCACCTTACGCATCTCGGGCTTTTTCCGCGACGCTTTCCCACAACTGATCTCGCTTTTTGACAGCGCGGCGCAGGCGGTGATGGCCCTTGACGAACCAGATGACCTGAACCCCGCCGCCGCGCGCGCCAAATCCGAAGGCGCCGGGCCACGCATCTACGGCTCCAAACCCGGTGCCTACGGTGCAGGCCTGCAGGCAATGATTGATGAGCGCCTTTGGAACGACAAGGCCGATCTTGCCGAGGCCTACCTCACTTGGGGCAGCTATGCCTACGGCGCGCGCGCGTCGGGCACCGCGGATCGGGTGGGCTTTGAAACCCGCCTGCGCCAGACAGAGGCCATCGTGCAAAACCAGGACAATCGCGAACACGACATTCTCGACAGCGATGATTACTACCAGTTCGAAGGGGGCGCGGCGGCAGCGGTGGCCACGCTGCAGGGCCGGTCCCGCCCGATCTACCACAACGATCATTCCCGCCCCGAACGGCCGCTGATCCGCACGCTGGATGATGAGATCGCGCGCGTCGTCCGCTCTCGTGTGGTGAACCCCAAGTGGATCGACGGGATCAAGCGCCATGGCTACAAGGGCGCCTTCGAAATGGCCGCGACCGTGGACTATCTGTTTGCCTTTGCGGCCACGACCGGCGCTGTCCAGGATCATCATTTCGACATGGTGGAGGCCGCTTTCCTGGAAGACGACGACACCCGTCAGTTCATCGCAGATCACAACGCCCCCGCGCTCCGTGAAATCGCCGAACGCCTGCAAGAGGCCATTGACCGCGAGCTTTGGGTGCCGCGTTCCAACTCCGCCCGCGCGCGGATTGAGGCGTTCACCCGATGAAACAGGTGTGTCCCCAGTTGAACGGGCGGAATATGAGTATTTTTGGCAAGATGAAGCCGCAGGACGCCCACAATGTGGGCACACAAAAGGGAGAAACGCGATGACCGATGACGCAGACCGCCACGCCGAAAAAATGGCCAAGAAAAAGGCCGCGCGCGACAAGATCATGGCCACCAAGACCGACAAGAAAGGTCTGATCATCATTCACACCGGCAAGGGCAAGGGAAAGTCGTCGGCGGCCTTCGGGATGATCTTCCGCTGCATCGCCCATGACATGAAGTGCGCCGTGGTGCAGTTCATCAAAGGCGGCATGTCCACAGGCGAGCGCGATCTGATCACCTCGCATTTCACCGACACGTGCGCGTTTCACACCATGGGCGAAGGCTTCACCTGGGAAACCCAGGACAAAGAGCGTGACATCGAGATGGCGCAGGCGGCTTGGGCCAAGGCCAAGGACCTTATTCGCGATGAAAGCCATCACATGGTCTTGCTCGATGAGATCAACATCGCGCTGCGCTACGACTATATCGACGTGCACGAAGTGGTGGCCTTTCTGCAGGCCGAAAAGCCCGAGATGACCCATGTGGTGATGACCGGACGCAACGCGAAGGAAGAGCTCATCGAGATCGCTGATCTGGTGACGGAGATGGAGCTGGTGAAGCATCCGTTCCGGTCGGGGATCAAAGCGCAGATCGGGGTGGAATTCTGATCGCGGTCAGGGTTGCGGCACTGTCACCCTAAAAAATCAATTGTCAGACAATTGAACTCGTGAGACCATACTTCCCATGTGGACACAAAAACGTGGCCATGTTCGCGCCACGCGAGGGAGGAGAAACCTATGAATTTAAGACCTGATCCAACATTTTACCCCACCGCCACCATGGCGATGGAGGCCCCGGCCGAAACGCTTGCCTTTACCCTTATGCTGAGCCCTGACGGGTCGCAGCCCGATGGTTTGGCGGTTGTAGATGTCGACCCGAAATCGAAAACCTACGGCGAGATTGTCCACCAGGTGATCATGCCCAACAAGGGCGACGAGTTTCACCATTTCGGTTGGAACGCCTGTTCGGCCTCACTTTCACCACTTTCGGGCCACGCGTTTCTGGAACGCCGCTATCTGATCATCCCCGGCATCCGGTCGTCGCGGATCTACGTGATCGACGTGAAAGAGCCGCTGAAGGCAAAGATCCACAAGATCATTGAACCGGAAGAGCTTTTTGCCAAAACCGGATATTCCCGTCCGCAC
>JBCBWJ010000298.1:0-4363 GCA_039817165.1 Pseudomonadota bacterium
ATCATCGGCACGTGGAACATCAGGGGCTTTGACGGCGGCATGCCACGGCTTGATGAAAGCCTGCATTACATTGCGGAGGTGATTTCGGCCTTCGACATTTGCGCGCTGCAGGAGTTGCGGCCCAACCTCGAACCGATCAGAAAGCTCAAGAAACTGCTTGGGCCGAACTGGGATTACTTCCTGACCGATGCCAGCACTCATGAGGGCGGCAACAATGAGCGCATGGCCTTCTTTTACAATACAAACAAGGTGTTTTTCCGCAACATCGTCGGGGAGATCGTGATCGGAGCGGATGCGCTTCCGTCGGGTCTGCAGATTGCCCGGTCGCCTTTTTTCGCGGCGTTTCAGGCGGGGTGGTTCAAGTTCACGCTCTGCTCGTCCCACATCGTTTTCGGCGATGATCTTGACCTGCGCGCGGCGGAGATCACGGCGATCACGGATGCGCTGGCCAAGCGTGCCAAGACGGAGGATCAGGTCTTTGTGTTCCTGGGTGATATGAACATCGAGAGCGCTGACGGCGTGGTGATGCAGGCGCTGAAGGACAGCCCGATGGAGATTGCGCCGGTGCCTGCCTCGAACCTCGGCGGTGACAGGCCCTATGATCAGATCGCCTATACCGTTCAGGGCAAGAGCACGCGCAAGACGCGGCTTATTCAGTCGGACAGTTTTGATTGGCGCAATTCAGTGTTTGGTCCGTTTGAAGGGGTGGATCCGGATTGGCCGGATGATCCCGCCCATGTGGTGCGCAAGACGGATGCCGAGATGCAGGCGCATTACGAGCCCATCGTGACGGCGCATCGGGCCAAGCACGGCAAGGATCCCTACGCCAGTTTTGCAAGCAGCCACAAATCATGGATGACGCATGAGATGTCGGATCACCTGCCCGTGTGGGCGGAGCTTGAGACGGACTATTCCGACGCGTATCTTTCGCAGTTTCTCAGGGATTGAACGGATCGGCGGGATCTAGTCGCGCGCGCCGGCGAAGCGGGTTTCCCAGTCTTCGCGTTGTTCATCGGTGATCTTGGCGAAGAGCACGTCGGGCACCGTGAAGGGGTGGCCTGCGGGCAGGGTGGTGAGGGCCTCTGACACGTCCTCTGGCCAATCCATGGCGAGCGTGTTCATGGCCGACAGCATGCGCGCGGCGGCATCGGGGATGAAGGGGGCGGAGAGGACCGCGTAAAGGCGGATGAGGTTGAGTGCGAGGCGGATTTGCGCGGCGGCGGCCTCGGGGTTTTCCTTGAAGGTGGACCAGGGGGCGGCCTCTTGCAGGTATTCGTTGCCCGCGACCCAGATGGCGCGCAAGTCCTGGCTGGCTTTGCGCAGCTCAATCGCGTCCATATGCGTCTCATAGGCGCGGATGCGGGTGGTCAGATCGTCGATGAGCGCGGTTTCCTGCGGGCCGTAAGCGCCGCCCGCCGGGACCTCTTCGCCGAATTTGGAGCGGCAGAATTTGGTGACGCGGCTGATGAAATTGCCCAGCACGTCGGCGAGGTCCTTGTTCACGGAGGTTTGGAAATTGTCCCAGGTGAATTCGCTGTCGGAGTTTTCGGGCACGTGGCTGAGGAGCCACCAGCGCCAGTAATCCGCGGGCAGGAGGCTGAGGGCCTGGTCCATGAAGACACCGCGCCCCTGCGAGGTGGAGAACTGCCCGCCGTCGTAGTTGAGGTAGTTGAAGGATTTGATGTAGTCGACGAGCTTCCACGGCTCACCGGAGCCAAGGATCGTGGCGGGGAAGCTGAGCGTGTGGAAGGGGACGTTATCTTTGCCCATGAATTGGGTGTAGGTCACGTCATCCGCGCCTTTGTCGGTGCGCCACCAGCGTTGCCAATCGGCGTCAGAGCGGCCTGTGGCCTCGGCCCATTCGCCGGCGCAGGCGATGTATTCGATGGGGGCGTCGAACCAGACGTAGAACACCTTGTCTTCCATGCCGGGCCAATCTGCATCGCCGCGTTTGACGGGGATGCCCCAATCGAGATCGCGGGTGATGCCGCGGTCCTGCAGGCCGTCGCCGTCGTTGAGCCACTTTTTGGCAATCGAGGTGGTGAGGATCGGCCAGTCTTTTTGCGCGTCGATCCAGTCATTCAGGCGGTCGCGCATCGTTGATTGGCGCAGGTAAAGATGTTTGGTCGCGCGCACCTCTAGGTCGGTGGAGCCGGAGATGGCGGAGCGGGGGTTGATCAGGTCGGTGGGGTCGAGCTGTTTGGTGCAGTTTTCGCATTGGTCGCCGCGGGCGTGTTCATAGCCGCAATTGGGGCAGGTTCCTTCGATGTAGCGATCGGGCAGGAAGCGGCCATCGGCGTGGGAATAGACCTGGGATTCGTCGACCTCTTCGATCAGACCGGCGTCCGCCAAGCGGCCCGCGAAATGCTGGGTGAGCGCGTGGTTTTGCGGGCTGGAGGACCGGCCGAAATGGTCAAAGCTGAGGCGGAAGCCGTCGGAGAGGTCTTTTTGGACCTGCCACATCTCGGCGCAGTAGTCTGCCACGGGTTTGCCTGCCTTGGCGGCGGCCAGTTCGGCGGGTGTGCCGTGTTCGTCGGTGGCGCACAGGAACATCACCTCGTGGCCGCGCGCGCGCAGGTAGCGGGCGTAGAGATCGGCGGGAAGCTGGCTTCCGACGAGGTTGCCCAGATGCTTGATCCCGTTGATGTAGGGAATGGCGGAGGTGATCAGGTGGCGGGCCATGTGCGTGTTCCTTGGGGCGGGCTGTGGACGGGGTTTAGCGCAAGGCCTGTGTGTGTGCCAGTGTTGCGATGCAGCGTCCGCGCGGAATCAAGGCCCTTGGCGAAATACCATGTGCAGGCAGCCCATCGACTGATCGGCGGGTATGGAGGACAAACGGCGTCTGAACAGAGGGTTGATCGCCGAACCGGGGCCTGACGAACGCGCTCAGGCCTCAGGGACTTGGCAATTGCTGCGCTGTCCAGCGGGCCTCGAGCTTTTCGATGGCGGCGATGCGTTCGCCGGTTTTGGGGTGGCTCATAAGCCACGCGGGCATGGCCCCGCCGCGCGATTGGGTCAGCGCCTCAAGTTTGCCGAAGAGGGATTTTTGCGGCGCGGTCCCGATGCCTGCCTTGATCAGCAGGGCGGAGGCGTATTCGTCGGCCTCATATTCGTCATCACGCGACATGCGGGCGGCGAGAAGCGAAGCCAGCGCGTTGGCGATGAGCGGGCCGACGAAGGGCACGAAGCGCGACAGGATCATCGCAAGGGCCGTGCGCAGGGCGTTTTGACCGGAAAAGTCGATCATGCGTTTCCGGGCATGGCCGAGGGCGACGTGGCCCAGCTCGTGCGCGATGACGGAGGCCATTTCCTCGGCGGAGACCTCTCCGTTCTGGAATTTGCGGTAAAACCCACGGGTGATGAAGATGCGCCCATCGGGGGCGGCGAGGCCGTTAACGGGATCGATCTCGTAGATGTGGACGCGGATGCGGGGCACGTCGAGGGCGTGGGCCATCTTTTTCATCATCGCGCCAAGGCGGGGGTCCGCCAGTTCGGTCGATTTCTCATCCAATTCGCGTTTCGTCCGCCAGACGGAGAAACGGTACATGGCCAGACCGTAGAGCACGATCAGGAGGAGAGGCAGGATTTTGAACATGAGGGGGATATGGGGCGCGGCATGGGCGGCGGCAAGGGAGGTGCGACGGTTCTGTCACGGCGCGCGCGGATCAGAGGCCCTTGGGCCGCCGCGCGTTCGTCAGGCCGTCCCGGGGCCTGGGGAATGTGCTTTAGCGCACCAGAAGGTCGAGGGGTTGGCGGGAGAGGCGTTCGACGCCAGTGGTCGTCACCAGAACCGAATGGCCGGTGCACATGGCCAGGCCAGTGGCGCTGTCCATCAGGATCATGTGCAGAAAGAAGACCTGACCGCTTTGCATCAAGAGGGGATTGCCCTCATAGAACATCGGAAATTCCACCCAGATCGGGTTGTAGACCGCGCCCATGGCGTAGCCGCAGGCCTGCATGCGGGCGTCGTTTAGACCGTGTTTGTCGAAGACGCGGGCGTGGGCGGTGTAGACCTCTCCCATCGGGTCACCGGGTTTTACGGCGGCCTCGCAGGCCTCGATGGCCTCCACGGAGGCCGCGTGCATGCGCTTTTGGGCGTCAGAGGGCGCGCCGATCACCACCGTGCGCATCATGGCGGCGTGATAGCGGGCGAAAGCCCCGGCCCATTCCCATGTCATCTGGTCCTGGCTGTCCAGATGTCTGCGGCCTGAATAGTACCGACACAAAAGCGCGCCGGGACCGGAGCCGAGGATGAATTCATTGCCTGCGTAATCGCCGCCGCCTTTGAACACCGCGCCTTGCATGGCGGCGAGGATATCGCCTTCGAACGCGCCTGCGTGGGTCGCGGCGAGGCCTGCATCCA
>JBCBWJ010000299.1:0-4352 GCA_039817165.1 Pseudomonadota bacterium
CGCCTCCCGCGTCACGGTCTTTTCCACCAGTTCGGCAATCTCGCTTTGGCTGGGCCAGATGTCCTTGAGGTAGACATCCTTGCCCTCTGGCGTTTGCGCAATCGGGTCGCGCGCGATGTCGATATCCATGGAACCGGCCAGCGCATAGGCGACCACCAGCGGCGGGGAGGCCAGGTAGTTGGCGCGCACATCCGGGCTGATCCGGCCTTCAAAGTTGCGGTTGCCCGACAGGACGGACACGGCAACAAGGTCGCCTTCTGCAATCGCTTCGCTCAGCTCTTTCTGGATGGGACCGGAATTGCCGATGCAAGTGGTGCAGCCATAGCCCACGAGGTTGAAGCCGATTTTATCGAGATCCTCTTGCAGACCGGCCGCCTCAAGGTAATGCGAAACGACCTGAGAGCCGGGCGCAAGGGATGTTTTGACCCAAGGCTTGCGGTCAAGGCCGAGGTGCGCTGCTTTGCGAGCGACGAGGCCGGCCCCGATCATCACGTAAGGATTGGAGGTGTTGGTACAGGACGTGATGGAGGCGATCACCACATCGCCGGAACTCAGCGTGTACTCCTCTCCTGCGACTGGCATTTCCTTGTCCATGGGGCGTTTGAAGGTTTCTTCCATTTCCTTCAGGAAGGCCGATTTTGCCTCTGTCAGTGCCACGTAATCCTGCGGCCGTTTTGGCCCTGAGATGGCAGGCACGATGGTCCCCATGTCCAGATGCAGCGTGTCCGAGTAAATCGGTGCATAGTCATCCCCGCGCCAGAACCCGTTTTCCTTGGCATAAGCCTCAACCAGGGCGATGCGTGCCTCGTCCCGGCCAGTGGTCCGCATGTAACGCAGGGTTTCACCGTCGATTGGGAAAAACCCGCAGGTCGCGCCGTATTCCGGGGCCATGTTGGCAATGGTTGCGCGGTCGGCCAGGGGCAAACGGTTCAGACCTTCGCCGTAAAATTCGACAAATTTGCCTACAACGCCGAGCTCTCTCAGCATTTCAACGACCTTGAGCACCAGATCTGTACCGGTGGTGCCTTCGACCATCGACCCGGTCAGTTCAAATCCCACCACTTCGGGGATGAGCATTGAAATCGGCTGGCCCAGCATCGCAGCTTCAGCCTCGATCCCGCCGACACCCCAGCCCAGAACAGCGGCACCATTGACCATGGTGGTGTGACTGTCAGTGCCCACAAGAGTATCGGGATAGGCCACCATCTCACCGGTTTGATCTGTGTCTGTCCAGACAGTCTGCGCCAGGTATTCCAGGTTCACCTGATGGCAAATTCCTGTGCCCGGTGGCACCACGCGGAAATTGTTGAACGCGCTCTGGCCCCATTTGAGGAATTGGTAGCGCTCCATGTTGCGTTCATATTCGCGGTCGACATTCAATTGGAACGCACGCGGATTGCCGAACTCGTCAATCATGACCGAATGGTCAATCACCAGATCTACCGGGTTCAGCGGGTTGATTTGCTGTGCATCTCCGCCCAATTCCACGATTCCATCACGCATTGCCGCCAGATCGACGACTGCTGGTACGCCGGTGAAATCCTGCATGAGCACGCGCGCTGGACGGTAGGCGAGCTCTCTGTCTGCGCGACCGCCGTTGGCCGCCCACTCTGAGAACGCGCGGATGTCATCGGTGTTGACTGTTTTGCCATCCTCGAAGCGCAGCATGTTCTCCAGCACCACGCGCAAACTTGCGGGCAGGCGAGAGAAATCCCCAAGTCCGGCCGTCTCTGCCGCGGAGATCGAATAGTACGCGACGCTTTGGTCGCCGATGGTCAGGGTTTTGCGACACTTGGCTGTGTCTTTGCCGACGATGATGGGCATGCGGGCTGTCCTCTGGATGATGGGCAATGCTAGCGATTACATCGTACCCGCTTGGCGCGTCTGATCAAGAGGGTGGCAGAAGGTCGCTGTGGCTCATATGCCAGCCTCACCCCGGTCTCGCGAAAGGGTGATTGGCGGTGTGCCACGTGGCTTTATATCTATCCCTTCATCCCAGACGATCCCTGAGTCGAAACATGAGACGCGCACAGTGAAACTCTTTTCAATCCTTTTTGCGGCCGCCTTGTCCGTCGCCCCTCTGGCACAAGCACAAGAGCGCCCTGTTCTGGTGGAACTGTTCACGTCGCAAGGGTGTTCGTCCTGTCCGCCGGCAGATGCAATCCTTCATGGTCTTGCCAAACGCGACAACGTCGTGGCCTTGGCGATGCACGTGGACTACTGGGATTACATCGGCTGGAAAGACAGCTTCGCCCAACCGGAATTTACAGCCCGTCAGCGGGCTTATGCCCGGCTTGGTAACCGCCAGATGGTTTACACTCCGCAGATGGTCGTGAATGGCATGGACCACGTCGTGGGCTCCAATCCCAAAGACATCGACGCGATGATCGCTGCGCATCACCAATTGCCGGTGGAAGTGGACCTGTCTGCGGCTCGCAGCGGAGACACCCTGTCTGTGCAAGGTGTGGCCATGGGCGAGAGCCGCGATGAAGTCAGTGTTTACCTGCTACGCTACCGCCCCAAATCGACGGTCGATATTGCGCGGGGGGAAAATGCCGGGAGGACGATAACATATGCCAATGTTGTGACGGACATGCAGGTTTTGACCAAGTGGACCATGTCTGACCCGCTCAGCATGACCGTGGACTTGGATGGCGATTTGCCTGCCGTGATTGTCATTCAGGGCAATCGCAACGGTACTGTGAAAGCGGTGACTGTGGTTGAATAGCCAATCTGTGTCACCGCAATATCTGTGACATCTGATGATGCGCGCCCCATCCTGTCGGTTAGGGCGCGCAAGACCTTAAAACGCTTTCTGTCATCCAACTGTTAGCGTCAAGTAGCGTTCCAGCTGCGGACCATTGAGATTCTGTTGAAGAGGCATCTCGGCCTCAAGCGCGGAGCGCGCGATTTTGACCGATCATGTTCACACCCAGATAGACGGTGACGAAATCGCCGCCATAACGTTTCGGGTCCGTTGTTTGCACCGGGTCGCGGATGAGCGGGTCTGTCCCGTGGATGTTATCAAGGGTCATGTCCTCCAAACTGTCTGCGAAAGATACCCAAGGTGCGGGTTGCACGCTGCCCCAGACATTGGCTTTGGCCTCATTGCCAAAGGTGCAGCCCTTGTTGTCGCCCAAGCGGAACACGCCGGTCAATTGCGCACCAAAGCCCAGGTTGCCGCTCCGGCCCATATAGGTGATGCTGGGAAGCAGATCGTAGGTTCCTGAGCAGAGTTGCATCGAGTAGGGCAGGCGCACCAATGGCCGCATCCCCAAAGGGGTCAGGATCACGTCTGTCTCCGACGTAGACCCAGTGAGCAGCTTGAGCCTCAGATTGGCATGAAGCGAGCTCGCCCACCTTCCCAAAGCGCGACAGACGCGGACACTTTCACATCCCCGAACCCGTCTGACGTCTTACGGACTCCGCCGAGAACGGCAGGTCCTACTGGCCCTGTGAAGGTGACGTGATCCATCTCTTTGGTGATTTAGGGGAGCATCGCTATGAAGATTACAAGGTCATTGAGCGGGTACATTGTGCCGAACAGGTGCATGTCCGTGGTGGTTTCTGTGGGCGCCACCCGCAAGGTCGTTGGCTGCATGGGCGCACCTAAAAACCGAACGGGTATTGTGGTGGCGATTTGTAGCAGGGAGACATCGGTCGTCCGGATCTGGTTGCCCGACACCTCCATGCGCATGAAGCGATAGGACAACATGATCTCTCCGGTGGCGTGGCGATGATCGCCCATCACGCCGACGGGGGCATGCCCATCCGCCCGAAGGGGTTCGTTGCCCAATAGCTGTGGCTGTGAAAGCCGTCCGCCCATGCGGGCGAAGAAAGGCACAGGATAGCGGCTGCAACCTTTTCAAGGTTCATAGCGCACGTTGCTTTTGTGCAGAGCTCGCGGTGATGGCGGCCCTGACAGGTGTATTTGAAGTGTGTTGGCAGATCAGTTGGAGTGGTCGTGGCCGGAATGATCCATCGTGTCCGAGGACCGGGCCTCAACATTGAAGGTTACGTTCACCTCGCCCGCCGTCTCAAAGATCAGCGTGGCCGGGAAGGTTTCACCTTCAACCAACGGCTCTTCGAGACCCATGAACATCACGTGGAACCCGCCCGGTGTCAGCTCTACCGTTTCGCCAGCGGGAATTTCGATGCGGTCCACGTGGTTCATCTTGGCGATGCCATCTTCCTCGACGGTCTGGTGGATCATCACGCGCGGGAAATCTGCGGTCACGCCGATCAGCGCGTCTGCCGCCTCGCCGTTGTTCGTAATGGTCAAGTACCCGCCGCCGACTTTGGCGGTGGCAGCCGTTTCAAAAGCCATGGGATGGTCAATTTCAAGTCCATTC
>JBCBWJ010000029.1:0-12870 GCA_039817165.1 Pseudomonadota bacterium
TGTCGGTCAATTCACCAGCCACGTCTGTTGCCGATTCCTCTCGGGCGAAGGACACTACCTCACCGGTGGGGCCGTCGCCGGCATCCCACAAGAAAAACGTCCCGCTGTCCGTGGAGGGAAGATAGGTCTGTTGAGCCAGAGCGGTCATTCCGTTGGGATTGGGCACGTCGACCAGCGGAATTTGGTAGATCACCCGAGTGATGCCACTGTCGAACGTGGCGAAGACAAAGCCGTTCTCGTCCACCTCGGCCGCGATTAAGTTCCCGACTGGTGATCCATCCTTATTGATCTGCAACGGAGCAAAACTGTCAGACAACTGAGTGAGACCCGTTGCGCCCGAAATCACGCCGATATTGATCTCCATCGGTCCACCCTCGACATTCACGATGAAAGAGCCGGTCGCAGGATCATAAGGCCCGCCTGAAACATCCGTTACACTGGCCAAACGACCGCCAGAGGTTCGACCGTCATCAAAAACCAGGTTGTACTCTCCGATCGTGACACCGGTCTGGGCACTGTCCTCAATCGTCAGGGTCCACTCATTGGACGACCCGGCCCCCGGGATGCTTGGCGTAAAGGTGAACAACAGGCTTTCAGACCGGCCGAGGTTGTCGAAATACTCGACCGACAGGCTCAACGGGTCACCACTGGCATCGAAATCTGTTTCAACAGCAGGAAGGTTCAGACCGAGATCGACCTGTGTGGTTGGCTCCCCCGACAACTGGTTTGCACTGATCTGAACCGGCGCCAAACCATCGGATGTGTCACGTGAAAACTGCGGGATGGACCCATCAGCGTTCGCAGGCCAGCCCAGCAGAACCAGCCCCGACTCCGTCACCAGCCGTCCGTCGCTGTCAGTGCGGAACGATCCGGTGGTGGTCAAAAGCATTTGCGGCGATCCGTTTTCGGCTTCCACCTCACTGATCAGCGCAACCGGCAAAAGGCCCCGACCGCTCACTGCCAGATCCGTGGGGTTGGAGGTGTTCACAAGAGACCCGGACTCGTCGATCAACCGCTGTGTGCCCGCCGTGACGCCCCCTGCCGAATAGCGGCCACCGTTTTGCGACAGAACCAGCGACTCGAAATTCGCCTCAACGCGCTTGTACCCGAAAGTACCTGAGTTCGCGATGTTGTCGGAGATTGCTGCCAATCGGGTCGCATTCGCCGTGAGGCCCGCAACACCTGCGTTCAGGGAAGAGGATATAGTCATGGACACGCCTTTCTACTGCATCGATGAGATTTGCGATGCAGCAGTAAGGCGCTGCGTTTAACAGCGGCCTAACAAATAAAATGCATTCTATTTGGCGTTCGTGTCCGATCTTAGAAAAATCACCTCCAGCCGGTTGTTGCGAATGGCAACCGGATTGCGAACCGCGGGGCGTCGGTCGGCATGACCGGTGACCCTGTCCACGCGCATACGGTCTAGCCCGCGGTCTTTCATCAGCGCTCGCATCGCGTTGGCGCGATCAGCGGTTATGTCCCAAACCGGCGCATTGGCCACCACAACCGCGCGCGCATGGGTATGGCCTTCGATTGCAAGATCATTCACCACCAGCGCAGCCGCTTCAACGATGACCGCAGCCAGATCCTGCAACAGCGGTGTCGGTTGCGCTGTTTCTCCTGTGAAAAGCCGCGCTTCTTCAAGGTCGAAAAGTTCAACGATCAGGCCTTCATCGGTCACCCTTGTCTGGATGTGGCGCAAAAGTTCGTCGGCCACTTCGCTTTCGCCTGACTTGCCCAGTAGAATGTCCTCGACCTGTTGCAAGGCCTCTGAGAGCTCCGCAGGCTCGCTTGCTTCAAATTGCTCTGCGTTTGAGTCCATCCCCCCGGTTTGCCCAGCAGAGGCCCGAGCAGACGTTGGGTGAAGGTTGCTGGCCCCCGATCCGTTGCGCGCGAGCGTTTCTTCCGTGAACACGCTGTCGCCGCCGAAATCACCGTCTCCCCCGCCCGAGACGCGGTTGACCGCGATGCTCGGCGTGAAGTAGTCCGCAATTCCTTTGCGCTGTTTTTCTGTTGTCGCATTCAAAAGCCACATCAGAAGAAAAAACGCCATCATGGCTGTCACGAAGTCAGCATACGCGACTTTCCAGGCACCCCCATGATGCCCACCACCTTTGACGATCTTCTTCTTCTTGATGATCGGCGCGACGTTATCGCCCGCAGCCGCCATATCCACCACCTAATCTCCACACCCGAGACGAGACATAGTGCAATGGCTGTTACTGCTGCCTTAACATTTACAATTGATTATTGTTTTGCGCGCTTGGGAATGCCTGCAATTTGAAACACTTGAGGCTTGGTCGAGACGCTGGAAAAGCGTATATAAACTGCGTGGCCAGGACGGCCGACCTTTTTCAGAGACACGCGTGGTGGAACGGGAGCACGCGGGGAAGACGGAGGGGGCCGGCTGACGTTGGCGCCCTCCGTTTTTATTTGGCGAATGTCTTTTCACTCGCGTGGTGGCGAGTGAACACACCGTGCGGTGCCAAACATTTTCATTATTCTTTCAAAGCCAAGCCTGTCCCTCATCACGCCAGAGGGGACAGCCATGCTTCATTTCATTCACGCCAAAGATCTGTCACGCCAACCAGGTCTGGAAGACAGCATGTTTCGCGACCGCGCCTGCCAGTTCAAGGCCCGTCTTGACTGGGATGTCAGCGTCGATGACCAAGGCCATGAGCGCGATGCCTATGATGACCTCAACCCGCTCTACGTGATCTGGTCCGGACCGGACGGGCGCCATCAGGGTTCGATGCGCTTTATGCCCACCACGGGGCGCACGATGATCAACGACCACTTCACCCATCTGATCGGTGAGGGCACACTGCAAAGCCCGCGCATCTGGGAATGCACGCGCTTTTGTCTGGCCAAGGGCGCGCCGTCCCCGGTGGCCGCAGCGCTCATGCTGGCCGGCGGAGAGGTGATGCGCCAGCGCGGAGTGGACCATTTCGTCGGTGTCTTTGACGCCCGCATGGTGCGCATCTACCGCCGCATCGGCTGGTCGCCCGAGGTGCTGGGCAGCGCCGGCACGGGCCGCGATGAAATCAGCGTTGGCCTCTGGTCGCGCGCCACCGAGGATCGCGCTCGGATCGCCCTGCGCGCTGGGCTCGCGCCCCAACAGGCAGAGACCTGGTATCACAGTTGCGCCGTGGCGCCTGCGGTCACAACCCGCCCTGATTTCTGCGCTGTGGCCTGACGCTTTCACTGGCAGCGGGCGCAGGCCGCTTGTAGGGTCGCGCTATGTCCGGCGTCTCTGCACACTCCCCATCCATCACCTATTCCGAGGATCAGGCCGACGCCCATGATCGCATCGCAGAGATGCTGCGCGGTATGGGCGTTGACCTTGAAAACACCATGCTCACCCCGTCGCGCGATGGCAAGGACGCGGTCATGGCCGTGGTGGGCAAGGCCGGATCGGGCAAGACCCTCCTGCTCGCCGCGCTCTATAAGGCGCTCGAAGAGGCCGGGGTTGAGATCGTCTCAGGCGATTTCGAAAGCCGCAAGAACCGTGACAAACGCACGCTTGCCATCCTCGCGCCCACCAACAAAGCCGCCAGCGTCTTGCGGATGCGCGGCGTGCCTGCGACCACGATCCACCGCATTCTCTATACGCCTGTGTATGACCCCGAATATGAACGCATCGCTGAATGGCTGGCCGGGCAGGGGGAGCGGCCAGAGATCGAAGGTCTCACCGATCTCGCACTCGACCGCGCGCATGCGTTCTTTCAGGACAACAAATCGATCCCCGGGGCCCTGGCCGCCGCCGGTCTGCGCGGATCTGATTTCATCAGCGGCTGGACCCGCCGCTCCGACCCCCTGGACATCGGGTTTGTCGATGAGGCCTCGATGCTGGACGAAAAACAGTTCGAGGACCTGCAAGAGATCTTCCCCACCCTCGTCCTTTTTGGCGATCCGGCACAGCTGCCCCCCGTAAAAGGCACGGTCAAAGGGTCGGGCGACATGGTCTTTGACACCCTGCCGGATCCTGCGCGCCTGATCTTGCACCGCGTGCACCGACAAGAGGCCGACAACCCTATTCTCGATCTGGCCCATGCTCTGGCCGATCCCGATATGGGGTTTGAGGATTTTGAGACCATGATCCAAGACACGGCACAGCGCGATGACCGCGTGCAATACGCCCAGCGGGTCGAGGTTGATCTGATGGCGCGCAGCCCGGTCCTGGTCTGGCGCAACGCCACCCGCATCCGCTTGATCAACGCCTTCCGGGCTGTCTACGGCGCGCCCGAGACCGAGCTTCTGGAAGGCGAGCCGCTGATCTGTGACGGGATCGAACTGCCCATGAAGCACCGCAAAAAACGCCTCGATCTTGAGGCGCGCGGCCTCATCAAAGGCGCACAGGTGATCTATTTGGGGCCGGGGCGCAAACCCGGCTTTTCGCGCCTGCATGTGGTTGGCGCGACAGAACCACAGGTGAGTGCGGCCTCCATCGTCAAAATCGAAAAGCCCGACGAGGAAGAGCCCTTCATCCCCTTCGCTGCCCGGATGGGCGCGGCCTTCCTGCACGGGGCGGCGGTGACCATCCACAAGGCCCAGGGCAGTCAGTGGAAAGACGTGCAGGTCTTTGCCCCTGATATCTATGTCGCTGCCCGCATGGGCCGCACCGAAGCTGGGCAACCTCTGTGGAAACGCTTGGCTTATGTCGCGATCACGCGCGCCGAAGACCGGCTGCACTGGGTGGTGCGCAACCGGTTGTCCAAACCCTCGGGTGGGCTGACGATTGACGATCTGCGCGGCACAACGCCCGCGCCTCTCAGCATGGAGACCGAAACATGAAAACCTGCCTGATCACCGGCGCAAGCTCTGGCATCGGCCGCGCCGCCGCGGAACAGTTTCTCGCCGCAGGCTGGCGCGTGGGTCTGGTGGCCCGCCGCGCGGACCTGTTGGAAGAGATGGCAGCCGCACATGAAAACGCCATAGCGCTGCCCGGTGATGTGACCGATCCGCACGCGATGGAAGCGGCGTTCGACCGCTTTGTCGCTGAGGCCGGACGGCTCGACCTGCTCTTTAACAACGCGGGCATGTTTGGGCCAGCTGCCACCATCGACGAGGTCCCGGTTGAGGCCTTTGACGAGGTGGTCGCCGTGAACCTGCGCGGCATGTTCATTTCCGCGCGCCTGGCTTTTAAACAGATGCGCGCGCAATCGCCCCAAGGCGGGCGGATCATCAACAACGGATCGATATCTGCCCACACACCGCGCGAAACCTCCGTTTGTTACACGACCACCAAACACGCCATCACTGGCCTCACCAAAACCCTGTCGCTCGATGGCCGCGCCTTTGACATCGCTTGCGGACAGATCGACATCGGCAATGCGGAAACGGAACTGGTGGCGGGCATCAAGGCCAGCTACCCTGGTTTGCCCACGATGGATGTGCAAGACGCCGCCGCATCCGTGCTGCATATGGCCGATTTACCGCCAGAGGCCAACGTGCAGTTCATGACCGTGATGGCCACCAAGATGCCCTATATCGGCCGCGGCTGATGGCGCGCTACCTGATCATCGGGGCCAGCCGCGGCATCGGGCGTGCGGTGGCGGCGCATTTGGCAGAGCACGGCCATGAGATACTGTCGGTCTCTCGCACGCCCGCGCATGTGGGCCATTGGATCAAGGCCGATGTCGGAACCCCCGACGGTGTGGCCCATGTAGTCGAGAGCGTGGGCGATGCGGCACTCGACGGGCTCTTGTTTCTCGGTGGCATTTGGGAAAAAGGCGCCTTTGTAGGCGCGTATGATTTCCTGCAAAGCCCGGTTTCGGAAATCCTGCAGGTCATCGCGGTGAACCTCACAGCCCCCATTCTTCTCGCTCAAGGCCTGACGCCGGTGCTTTCCCGCTCCGGGGCAGCGCGTATCATTCTCATCGGCTCCACCACAGGTCTGCCCAATGCGGCCACGGTGGAGGTGGCTAATACGGCGTCGAAATTCGGCCTGATGGGCGTGGCTGAAGCGCTCAACCTATCGCTGCGTCCATTTAGGATCGCAACCACGGTGATCAACCCGGACAATGTTGAAACGCCCGAAGTGCTTGAGGATATTGAAACAGGGGCCTTCAGCCCGCAAAGACCGATCCCAATGACCGACCTGATCGGAACTGTGACGTATGTTCTGGGTCTGAGCTCTGACAGCGTACCGACCGTGATTGACCTGCGCCAAACCGCACCTGGTGAGAGCTGACCCCGGACGTTTCGCACCCGAAATCTTTCAAAGATTTTGATCGCATTCTTTGAAAGAATGCGCGCCAACGTTGGCGTCAGAATTTTTAAAAAATTCTGCGGGCGCTCACTTTGGCTTGCGACGGAACACCATTTTCTGATTGGCCAGTTTCTCCCGGCTGCCTTCCCATGCGTAAAACAAGAGCGCCGGGTTTGTGTCGGCGACCGTGATCCGGTGCAACTGCTCGGGCGGGTTGAAGATCAGCGATCCGGGCGCATACACCCCTTGATCATTCTCGGACACAGCACCCGAGAGGCAAAAATAGCTTTCTGAAATCCCCTCATGCGCATGGGCAGGATAGGTGCATCCCGGCGCAAACAACACGAGCCCGAGGATCACCTCATCCGTCAGCACCGGCCCATTGGGCCCCGCCAGCTCTGCATAGGCATATTTCTTTTCCAGCCCGCGCGGTACTTTCTCGTAACCATACTGCCAGACCAGCCGGTCGCAGACCGCGGCGATCGAATGAATAAACGCCGCATGCCGCTCTTCGCGCCCGTTGTTGAGCGCCCGGCGCAGATGCGCGACCACTGGCTTGTTCTGTGGCTCGGGTGTGATCACCTGCGGGTTGGATTTTATCACCCGGCTTATGCGCTCCCGGACGGTGCGCTGATGGCTGCGTATCTTGCTGCTGCCGCCCGCTGCCATCTTGCGATAGACGTCATAGCTATCGCGTAGGATGTAGGTCCAGTCGGGGTGCTCAGACAAAAGTGTGGGCACTGAATGCATTGTCATTGCCAAAGCCTCTCATAACAGATGCCGCTTACTTGGATCAATTTTGATGCGTTGCAATCCAAGGCATACGATCCATGCACGATTTCTCGAACGCCGCTCTGCGATGATCAATTTTACGGCAGAATTAAGAGCGTTGAGGGCAAACGCAGGTTGCATAAGGCCAAACGCCCTCAGTTGTAATTGCCCTTCACGCGCTCTTTCGTGGGGTCGAAATGCGGATACGGCACCACGCGCGCCTTCAGGCGCTTTTGGAGGCCATCAAGCTGACCCACCTCGATCTCCGTGCCCGGCTCGGCATGGGTCACCGCCACGCGCGCGAGCGCAATCGTCTTGCCCAGGATCGGCGACTTCATCGCACTCGTGACCTCGCCCACCTGCGCCTTGCCGATGCGCACGCAATCGCCGGGCGAGGGCACAAGCCCGCTTTCGATGTCCAGCCCCACCATTTTGCGCTGCGGATGGGCCTTGCGCTCTTCCAACGCCGCCCGACCCACGAAATCATCGTTCTTTGACTTTAGTGGCACGGTGAACCCGATCCCCGCCTCAAACGGGTCCGTCTGATCATCAAACTCTGATCCCGCAAAAATCAGCCCCGCCTCAATCCGGATCATGTCGAGCGCAGCAAGCCCCAGCGGCGCCATCCCATGCGGTTCTCCGGCGGCCCAGATTGTCTCAAAGACCTCGACCGCATCCTTGGGGTGGCAAAACACCTCATAGCCCAACTCGCCCGAATAGCCCGCGCGCCCGATCACAATCGGTGTGCCGTCAAAATCGCCCAGCCGGGCCGGCGCAAAACGGAACATACCCAGCTCTTCGACCGTCGGCTGATTGGGCGCCGTCCAGATGATGTCTTTCAGAATGTCCCGGCTTTTTGGCCCCTGCACCGCCACATTGTGCAACTGATCTGTGGAATTGCGGACCCAGGCATTGAGCCCCAGCTTTTCCGCCTGCTCCCGGATCCAAAGGCCCGAGGTGTCATTCCCGCCAATCCAGCGAAAGTTAGTGTCGCCCAGTTTGAACAGCGTGCCGTCATCGATCATGCCGCCATGCTCGTAACAAATCGCGGTATAGGTCAGCTGCCCCACGGCCAGCTTCTTGACATTGCGCGTCACACAATGCTGCATCAGCGCCTCTGCATCGGGCCCTGTCACCTCATATTTGCGCAAGGGCGACAGATCCATGATCGCGGCCTTCTCGCGACAGGCCCAATACTCTGCCGTTGGTCCATAATTGTGGAAACTGTTCGGCAGCCAATAGCCGCTATATTCCACAAAATCCCTCGTGTGCTTGGCAAAGCACGGGTGAAATGCGGTCTCTTTCGTGGGTTCCAATTCGGCCTCCGCGGACTTCCTGTAGCCGACGGAGCGGCTAAATTTTTCTGTGGCCCCATAGGTGCGCACCTGAATGTCGGTGGGGTTCCACCCGTTCGCCTGATCAATGTCGCACGGGCACGCGGTGGAGATGCAAATCAGATCACTGAGCGCGCGCATCAGCACGTAATCCCCGGGCCGCGACCACGGGTCATCCATGCCAAGCGCGTGGGTGTCATCCAGCGTCGTGTTGAAGAAGAAATTGATCGCAGGCCAGCCGCCGCGCGGGCGTATGCCATACTGCTGCAGATCGGCGTTCATATTGTCCGAACAGTTGATATGGCCCGGATAGCCCAAATCCTCATAGTACCGCGCCGCACAGGCCAGCCCGAACGTGTCATGCCGCCCACAGGTGTCTTGCACGATCTCCACCAGCGGCTGCTGATCCACCGTCCAGTATTTCGAAAAGATGCCCGGCGTGGGGTAAAGGCTGCCCATCAGGGTCCGCGTCGTGGTGGGGTCAATCTCGCGTTCCAGACCCTTGTCCAGATCACGCAGCGCAAAGGCCTGAAAGTCAGAGCATTCCCGCCCCTGCACATCAAGCACCTGAATGAACTCGCCCTTCTTCACCTCATAGCTATGCGCCTCACCGGGTTGAATGTTGATATCCACCAATGGATCGGCCAGCGGATCGGTGGGCTGATGCCCGCCCTTCGCGATGCCGGGATTGGCGCGGCGCACATAAAGGATGAGCTCTGAGGGAGGGTTCTGCGCCTCAGGCTTCATCGGGCCTCCGGGGGCGGCGAGGATAATCATCCCGTCGCTTTCCACATGGAACGTCGCCATATCTCCGGGGCGCGATCCTTCGGGGAAAATCCGCACCACCTGCGCTTGGTCGAGATCAAACCCCGCTTTGTCCAATGCTGCCGCAACGCGCTTGCCCGAGGGCGCACCGGCCAGCAACACCTCCATCAACCCTGTCGGTTTGCCATCGCTTTTGGCCCCGATCTTGCCGGCGTCCGAGCGGCCGTCCGGGGCGAAAAACACCAACTCCCCCGGTTGCAGCCCTTCGCGGTCCAGAACCGATATCTCATCGCCCTGAAACACCGGCACGGCCCGCGATCCACCGCCCGGCACCGGATGCCGCTCTGTCCCGTGGGGCAGGATCGGCAGGCCAGGGGTGATGATCCCCGCCCGTTCATAAGGCGTTTCAAAAATTGGGGTGACGTTCATATCACGCTCTCAACCTCGTCGAGGTCGTCAATCACGCCGCGATGCGTCACCACGATCCGACAGCCCGACGGGCTCACGGAAAAATGCTCTGACCCGCCCGAAAGAGATACGAAATCCCCCGCCCGGTACATGTGCCCGTCGCAATCCTGCAGATCGCCCTCGATGATGTAGAACTCCTCCGGCCCCACATGCCGATGCGGGTTGCACCGGGTGCCGGGGGCCATGATCATCAGGTAACTGCCCTGACCGCTCGCCTCATCATAAGAGACGTTTTTCCACCAAACCTGCTCTCCGGGCAGGCCGGGCATCTCCATGATCTCGAACGCGTTTTTGTCGAAGGTCGCAACCGTGCGGTGGTCTGCCAGTGTGCCCATGCTTATTCCAGTCCCAGTGCTTTCTTTCGTTTGTCCGCCCAACTCATGATGGCCAGGTCAAATGTCAACGCCATGAGCGCCACGTTCATCCCCAGAACAAAGTTCTTGCCCAGATCTGTCCCCGCCAGCGTGCGCTGCAATTCCTGGCCCAGATCCTGCGTGCCTATAAAGGCCGCGATGATCACCATGAAGAAGGCAAACATGATCGCCTGGTTGAACCCCACCGCCATCGTTGGCAACGCGAGGGGCAACTGAACCGTGAGCAGCTTCTGCCGCTTCGTCGCCCCAGACATATCCGCGGCCTCGGTCATCTCTGGTGGGACATTGCGCAGCCCCTCAATCGTATAGCGCGTCAGCGGCACGGTCGTGAAAATCACGATCGCCAGAACCACGGTCACCGGCGACACCCCAAAGAGCATGATCGCGGGCAACAGGTAGATAAAACTCGGAAAGGTCTGCGCGGTGTCACACACCAGCAGCATCCGTTGCGATAGCTTTTCGGAGCGCGACGCGAAAATGCCCAGCGGAATGCCGATGAACATCGACAGGATCACCGCGGATATCACGGAAAACAGCGTGATCACCGACCGATCCCACCAGCCGCTAAACGCCACGAGCGTAAAGAACACCGCCGCATAAATCGCCGGACGCTTGCCCCCCATGGCCCAGGCAAACGCCACCATAAACAAGATAAACGCGGGCGTCGGGATCCACAGCAGCCCGTCGCGGAACGGGATCAGGATCCACACATTCATCACATAGCGGATCTGCTCTGTGACCGCCTTCACCCACCCCACGGCCAGAGCGGCCTTGATCGCCTTGTCCAATTCGCGCCCTTGGCTAAAGGACTGGCGGCGGCCGATTTCATGGAACCACTCGTTGACCTGCGCCAAGCCCATGAAAAAGACGAAGGCCACAAGCGCCAACACCAGATATTTGTGCTGAATATACCAGGGTGTGCCCTTCTCAAAATGCTCCGGCAGCTTCACCACCCAGGCCTTCGACAACCGATCAAGCATCACGGCAACCAGAACGATGGTCACGCCAATCTCAAACGCCCGCCCGAGCTTGAAACTGCCCATTGAGGACAACAGCTTGCCGCCCAGACCCGGCATCCCGATGAACGCAGTCAGAACCACCATCGCCAGACACAGCATGATCACCTGATTGACACCCACCAGGATCTCCGTGCGCGCCGACGGGATATAGACCCGGCTCAGCATCTGCCACCGCGAGCAGCCTGACATCGCGCCGGCCTCAACGATCTCTGGCGCGACCTTCTTGAGGCCCAGCGTCGTCATCAAGACCATCGGTGGAATGGCATAGATCGTTGTTGCGATCGCCCCCGCGGTCGGCCCAACTTTGAAAAAGATCACCGCAGGCAGCAGATAGGTGAAAAACGGAATGGTCTGCAGGATCGCTAAAACCGGCTTCACCGCCGCGTCAAACCAGCTGTATTTCCACGCCATGACACCGAGGCCCAGACCGATCACAAACGCCATAGGGGCGGCCACGGCAAGCACCGACAGGGTCTGCATCGCCAGCTCCCACTGACCAATCAGAGCGGTCCACACAAACGTGCCCCCCGCCAAAAGCGCCAGCCGCCAGCCCCCCAGGTAGTAGCCCAGCACCGCCGCCACAGCGGCCACACAGGACCAGGGCAGGGGGCCAATAAACGGCCAACGGTGCTTGCCTTCCAGCAAGTTCGCCGTCAGCCCCAGCATGAATTCCAGCGGCCCCTCGGCAAACCAGCGCGTGATATAGATCAGACCAAAGCGGCCTTCTTCCCGATCCCCCTTGATGAAATCAAAGAAAACATCCAGCCACTGTGCTGCTGGCGGGATCCACGCCTCTGGCAGGCGGATCAGAAAGTCAGGCAAAACCGGCTTTGCCGCACATAAAAGCAGCGCTGTGACCAGAAGCGACCACAACACCGCGTCGCGTGCGGGCCGGTCGCGGCTCAAGGGGGGGCTGGCAGCAATGTCAGCCATGTCAGGTCTCACCCAAAAGTACGTCAAGCGCTTTGCGACGCTCCAGCATCCCAATCAGCGCCCCATCCGCGCCCGCCACCGGCAAATGCTCGCGGTTGTCATTCACCAGCTGGCGCGCCAGTTGATGGATGGTCATATCGCCCGCCAGCGCATCGCCCTCTGGCGCCACGCCATTCAGCGGTTTGGCCAGCACGCTGGCGTGGACAACGCGGGCCTTGTCGATCTCTTCGGTGAACTTCTTCACATAGGGCGTCATCGGGTTCAGCACGATCTGATCAGGCGTGTCGCATTGCTCGATCTCGCCATCCTTCATGATCGCGATCCGGTCCGCCAATCGCAGCGCCTCATCGAAATCATGTGTGATAAAGACGATCGTCTTGCCCAGCATTCCCTGAAGCCGCAAAAACTCATCCTGCATCTCGCGCCGAATGAGCGGATCAAGCGCCGAAAATGGCTCATCCAGAAACCAGATATCGGGCTCAATGGCCAAGGACCTCGCGATCCCAACGCGCTGCTGCTGGCCACCGGACAATTCACGCGGGAAGTAATCCTCCCGCCCGGCCAGGCCCACCAGCTCAACTACTTCCAACGCCCGCGCGCGCCGGGCGTGCTTGTCCTGCCCACGCATCTCCAACGGGAAGGCCACATTCTCCAGCACCGTCCGGTGCGGCAGCAGGCCAAAGGACTGAAACACCATCCCCATCTTGGACCGGCGCAGTTCAATCAAATCTTTCTCCGCGAGCGCCATGATGTCCTGGCCCTCAACTTCGATCGTGCCGCCCGTGATGTCGTGCAAGCGCGAAAAACACCGCACCAGCGTGGATTTTCCCGACCCCGACAGGCCCATGATCACAAGCATCTCACCCCGGCTCACATCCACCGAGACATTCTTCACCCCCGCAATGTAGCCATCCGCGCGGATATCATCGAACGAATGCCCCTCCGGCATCTTCTGCAAATACGAGGTCGGATTGGGGCCGAAGATTTTCCACGCA
>JBCBWJ010000002.1:0-25237 GCA_039817165.1 Pseudomonadota bacterium
GGCCGAGGACGAAGGCATGGCCGCCGCAGAGGTCATCGCCGGCCAGCACGGCCATGTGAATTACGGCGTCATCCCCGGTGTGATCTACACCCACCCAGAGGTGGCCAGCGTCGGAAAGACCGAAGAAGAGTTGAAAAATGAAGGGGTTAGCTACAAAGCCGGCAAGTTTTCCTTCATGGGCAATGGCCGCGCAAAGGCTGTGTTTTCAGGCGACGGTTTCGTCAAACTCCTCGCCGACGCCCAGACCGATCGCATCCTCGGCGCCCATATCATCGGGCCCATGGCGGGCGATCTGATCCATGAGATTTGTGTCGCAATGGAATTCGGCGCCTCAGCCGAGGATCTGGCGCTGACGTGCCACGCGCACCCCACCTTCTCGGAGGCCGTGCGAGAGGCCGCTCTGGCCTGCGGGGATGGTGCAATACACAGTTGATTTCATTGATAATAAAGAAGCCGGTGAGGTTGGGGTCCCCACCGGCTGAGCAATCGCGCGCGTGCCGAATTGGACGGGGCGGCGCGGTGGCCCGGGGTCCGTGGTTTTTGGCGAAGCCAGAGACCTTACCTGTCTAACGCCCCATGCGCACGCTTCCGTCGCAGAAACCCAAAAAACCTCTCACCAAAGCGTCTTTTTGGCCCGCGGCAACCAAGCAGCGTCATAGGCAGCCCCGCCCTCAGCCCCGTCCGTCTGCTCGGCCAGGATCTCGCCCACAGAGGGCAAACCCGCGCTGTCATCCCGCACCCAAAGCCCGGCGCGCAAAGGGGCGCGTGCGCACTGGGTATAGATCTCGCCAATCCGGATCACGATCACTGTCGCAGGCTGTAAGCCTTTCTTTTCAAAACGTTTTCGCAAGTCAGGATCCGCCGTCAATCGCGCCAGCCCGTTCAATCGCACCACGGTGTTTGACCCAGGCACCATGAACATAATCGACACCCGCCCGTCGCTCACCACGTTGCGCAAACTGTCCAGCCGGTTGTTGCCACGCCAGTCCGGCATGGCCAGCGTCCGCTCATCCAACTCCATCACCACCGGGCCATCATCCCCGCGTGGGCTGCCATCGGTGCCGGCCTCTCCCACGGTGGTCAGCACACAAAACCGCGCCGTCATGATCCATTTGCGATAGAGCGGCGTCAGGCGGGTCGCGACTTTGTTGATCGACGCGGATTGCGGCGTGCCGTAAAGCACCTCCAGATCATCAATGCTGTCGATCCAGTCCATCGGCTCCCATCCCGGCCTCTTCCATCAATCTGTCTGAGGCCTCTTCGACCACCTGCTCCAGCGTCTCCATGAACGCGTTGCGCTCAAGGCCCGCCTCGATCCGCGGCAGAAATTCCACCACCGCCAGCCCGGGCCGTTTCATAATACCCCGGCGCCCCCAGAAAAGCCCCACATTCGTGGCCACCGGCACACAGTCCTGTCCAAGTTCTTCATACAGAACCCCGGTGCCCACCTTGTAGGGCGCTTTCACCCCCGGTGCGATGCGCGTGCCTTGTGGATAGATGATCAACTGTCCCGGCTCCTGTGCGCCCTTTTCGACATCCTCCACCATCTTCTTGATCGCCTGAGACCGCTTGCCCCGGTTGACCGGAACACAGCCCAGTTTTAGGGCGTATTGTCCAATGACCGGCGCATACATCAACTCGCGTTTCATGATGTATTTGCCTGCTGGAATAGATATGAAAATCATGATAATATCGAGAAAAGACTGATGCTTAGCCGCGATCATGACTTGATCTGCGGGGGGCGTGCCCCGCACCTCATAGCGGATGCCGACCAGGCAGCGAGCACACCACAGATTGTAGTGCGTCCAGCTTTTGCAGGCGGCGATAGCGCCTTTTCGACTGATCAACGCCCAAGGCAGAAAAACGATGCCAAAGACCGGCATCGACCCGTACATGTTGATCTCAAAAATCAGGGATCGCAGCCATTGCAGCGCATGTGTCATGCCATGTCCCTTAGCGTGCGACGGGCAGCAAGGCGGGTGGCCACGAAAGCCACAACACCCGCAATCAGCGGTATGAAAACAGGCAAGGCCCAATGCCAACCCTGAAAGCCCAACCCGGTGAGAAATCCACCCGTTGGTTGCGCCGAGGGCAAGAGCAGGATTGCCACAATTCCGAGTGCGGCGCCCAAGCCCCCTCCGAGCACAGCACGGATGGTAAAGCGACGTTCAAAGGCCTGCGCGATATAGGCATCGCGCGCACCGACCAGACGCAACACGCTGATCACCTGCGCATTCGCCGAAAGTGCGGCGTTGGCCGCCAGCGTGATCATCGCCGCCGTGGCCGCCATGATAAGAACCATCGACACCCAGCCCAGCCCACGCAGCCGGTCAGCGGCCTGCACAAGGGGCTTGCGCCACCGTGTGTGGTCGTCAAGCACGGCTCCGGGCGCTTCTGCAGCGAGGCGCAAACGCAGACCCGCGGCATCAAACCCATTGTCGGTCTCGACCACGTCAATCAAGCGCGGAATTGGCAGCGTTTCAACAGGCACGTCCGGGCCGAACCATGGCTCCAGAAGGGCCTGTTGCTCTGCATCGGTCATCGCCTTCGCAGAGGCGACCCCGCGCGTGGTGTTGAGAATATTCAGCACTGCGTCTGTCTGTTCAGCCAGCTGTCCGGCCGGGGCGGAAATCCGGATCGTGGAACTGAGAGCAAGCTCCGATCCCCACCGGTCTGCAAGCCGCCCCGCCGCCAAGGACAGCGCCAAGGCAAAGACCGCCAAAAACGCCATGGCCGCTGCCGAGAACCACGTCAGCGACGCCGTGAACCCTGTGGGAGGCACCACGCGGTCGGCCTGCGCATCCCCGATGGCAAACTCCATGATATCAGACAGCACGGCCATCAAAGATCCGCCCCTGCCAGTTGCAAACGGCGATTGGAAATGCGCAGCACGCGGGTCTGCACTTGTGTTTTGGCGGACCGGATCAGCGCCAGATCATGGGTCGCGATCATGATCGTCTTTCCCATGCGATTGAGCTCCAGCAACAGCTGCAGAAGGCGCTGTGACATTTCCCAGTCGATATTGCCGGTGGGCTCATCCGCCAGCACCACATCGGGCGACATGATCACCGCGCGAGCGAGAGCCGCGCGTTGCCGCTCACCGCCCGACAATTCCGGTGGCAGGGCTTTGGCCCGATGTTGTAGCCCGACCCAACCAGTCAACTCCTTGAGGTTTGCCGCCTCAGCCAACAAGTCATAGCCCGCGACCATCAAGGGCAGCGCGATGTTGTCAGATACAGTGAGATGATCAAGAAACTGACAGTCTTGATGCACAACGCCCACCCTTCTGCGAGTGTCGGCAATGTCATCACGGTCCATCGTCATCACGTCCTGATCAAACAGGTTCACATGCCCCGCCGTCGGGAAAAGCGCGCCGTAGCACAGCTTCAACAGTGTGGTTTTGCCGGACCCGGACGGACCGGTCAGAAAATGAAATGACCCCGGCTGCAGCTTCAGCGATACCTCGCTCAGAAGCTCACCTCCGCCATAGTTATAGGCCACATTTTCAAGCTCGATCACCACACGACCCTTCACATCCCCCGCTAGCTTACATGCCCGATGGGTGCGATCAGTGCAACGTCACAGTTGGAAACGGATATCAATGCACGGGTCCAAATTGCTTTGCCCTTTGCTTTTTTGGCGTTACACCTTGTGACATCAAGGGTTTTCACGGGCCAAGGCAGCAGACAGGCGTGAAGCGACAGGTGGCAAAATGAGGCTGATTTGCCCGAATTGCTCGGCACAGTATGAGGTGCCCGATGAGGTAATCCCGGAGAATGGCCGGGACGTGCAATGTTCGAATTGCGGAGATACGTGGTTTCAACTGCACCCCGATCACCCCGATTACACCCCTGCGTATGACCCTGACACACCTGAGGACGACGCATATCAAGACGCCACAGATGATATGGTGGAGCCAGAGGTTGAGCCTGAACCAGAGCCACAAGAAGAACCTTACGAAGACGACGACCCCGCACCGGCCCCGCCGCGCCGGGACTTGCCGGAGGATGTCACAAGCGTCTTGCGGGAAGAGGCTGGTCGCGAAGCTCGAGCGCGCGAGGCGGACACGGCTGGCGGATTAGAGACGCAGCCGGATCTGGGCCTTTCAGGGTCGGACGATGCCGACCGGCGCACACAGCAAGCCAAGGACCGAATGGCTCGCTTGCGCGGTTTTGATGACGCGCATGAAGAGCCTGTCTCGGATCTGGTGCAAAAGCCCAACCCTGAAGCAGACACCGGTCCAGACGAGACAGAGATTGACCTTGGCACCCGCGCCAACCTTTTGCCGGATGTCGGAGATGTAGATCAGAAATTAGAAGAGCAATCCGACGGCGCATCAGAAAAGGCCGCCGCCCGCGATGGCAGTCGTGTGGCCACGCAAAAGGAAGGCCGCAGCGGGTTTTCACGCGGGTTGCGGCTGTCGGTCGTGCTTTTTGTGATTGCAGCAGCGCTTTACGTGTTTGCCCCGAACATCGTCGCAATGGTACCCGCTCTTCAAGAGCCTTTGACCGAATACACACAGGTGATCGACCAGGGTCGCGCGGCGTTGCAAGGGCTGATCGGGCAGTAAACCGGCTGCTAAATACGCCTAAAAGCGATCCAGCAGACGTTCAAAATAGTTCCGCTCGAGATCTGACCGGTCGGCATCGCCCGATTTGCGGCGGATCTCATCCACCAGTTCGAGCGCCCTGCGATAGACATCGCCATCGGGAATGCTACCACTGTCATCGCCCAGCTGTGCGCGACCATTTCGGTCGCGCCCTAGGGGATCCTGGTTTTCTTCACCGCTGAACTGACCACGGGCCTGGCCTTGGCCATTTTGTTGGTTCTGCTGGTTTTCAGCCATCGCCTCGCCCAACTCTCGCATGCCGTCGCGCAGGGCTTCCATCGCTTCGGCCTGCCGGTCAATCGCCTCTGCAAGGTCATCCTGCCTCAGCGCCTCTTCTGCACCGCGCATGGCCTGTTCGGCATCCTCGAGGGATTGCCGCGCGGCATCGCCACCTTCCGTGCCTGATCCAGGCAGGTTCTGGCGCTGCCGTTCCAGTTCCTGACGCAAGGCCTCCTGACGATCGGCCAAACCTTCCTGCGAAGAGCGCCCCTGAGCACTTTGATTGCCCTGGCTTTCGCTCTGCTGATTGCCGCGCCCGGACCCTTGGCCATCATGCTGCTCGCCGCGGCCCTGGTCGCCACTGCGGCCTTCATTGCTGTCGGTGTTGCCCGCCTGAGCGTCCGGGTTGAACTGTTCCTGCAAATCGCGGAACGCCTGATCTGAAAGGCCTTGCTGATCGCGCAAGGTTTCCGCCAACCCTTCCATCGCCTCTTGGCCCGGGTTGTTGTTTTGCTGTCCGCGCTGCCCTTCGGCCATGCGCAGGTTTTCCATCATTTCCTGAAATTCCTGCAACGCCTGTTCAGCCTCGGCAAACCGGCCCTGCTCCATCAATTCCTGGATCCGGTCCATCATGTCCTGGATATCTTGCTGATCGAGCGACGTCGTGTTCTCGGGCATTTCGCCCTGCTCACCGTTCTCTTCACCTTCACGCTGCGCCTGTTGCGAGCGTTGGCGAAGATAATCCTGCGTGGCGTCGCGCATCTCCTGCATGAGGCGCGCGATCTCTTCTTCGCTGGCACCATTGCGCATCGCCTCGCTCAGGCGTTCCTGAGCCTCTTGCATCCGCGCAAGAGCATCGCCGATATCACCATCCTCGAGGATGATCGCCAAATCCCAAAGCGACTGTGCCGTCTCGTCTCTCGCCTCAGGCGTGAAGGTGCCAAGACTTGCTTTGGTTTCCATACCGCGCAAGATCACCCGCAAGCGCAGATAGGACCCCTCAGAGCGGAACAGCCCGTCCTCCGGCTCATGGGACACCGCGCGCAGCACCTGGCTCACACGTTTTACATTGTCACGAGACCACAGCAGATCACGCCGTTGCTCAATGATCGACGCGGCCAGCGGGTCAAAAAAGCGGCGGGCGGGCAAATCCATTTTCCGAGGCACGCTCAGCCCGATCTGACCTTTGGCATCCGTCACCTGAAGCTCCAGCTTGACCGGCAGGTGCGCCCAAGGATGCTCTGACAGGTTCTCGATCAGGGTTTCCACAAAATCCGCCCGGTTGCCGGCAATCGGCATGGGCAACTCCAATGAAATACTCTGACGCGGCTCCGGCTCCGTCGCCAGACCGTAGCGGCGATCCAGACGCTCCATATCCAGCCGGAAGATCGCCTTGCCGCTTTCAATCGCATAGTCATCCGCCGCCTCAAAAGGCTGGCTCATCTGCCCGTCAAACGTCGTGGTCACACCCTCATTGAGCAAAGCCACGGTGGGCGGCACATCTGACAGTGCAGTTACAGACCACTCCTGCCCGCCCGGTCCATCAATGCGCACGATGCCGTCGGCGGTAATCTCAAATTCCTGCTCGGGGTCCGTGGCCGCTCCCACGTCATCCGTGCGGCCTGAAACCGTCTCGGCCACAGAAAGAGCGCCAATTTCCCCATAAAGACGCAGCGTGATGCGGCTGCCCTCAGGCACTCGGATCTCGCCGTCTTGGTCATTGAGGTAAAGGCTTGGCAACCCTGTGTAGAGAGGCGGTTCAATCCAGCCTTCCCAAGAGGGGCCTGTCGTTGTCTGGGCTGACGTCGCCGGGCCCAATTGCGCCACCGATGACACCTGCGACACGGACCCAAAAAGCAGCGCCACAACAAGGCCCAACAGCGCCACATACCGCAAACCAAAGGGATCTCTGTCCGAAAGCCGCAAATTGGGCTCTACAGGTTCCGCATATTTGGCACGATCGGCCATGCGCCCCAGATGCGCCTGCCAAAGCTGTTCGGAGGCCTCATCGCCCGTGCCAATTGCCTGGCTGTCGCCAAGAGCAGCCAGAGGACGACCTTTTAAGGTGGCGTCTAGGCGCGCGACGGCCTGTTGTCGATTGGGCCAATGAAACCGCCAAAACCCCAGCACTAGGAAACCAAGAAGTGCCGCACCGGTAGCAATGAAACTGATCCACACAGCCTCCAATGGCAGCAGATCCTGCAACCCGAGCATCAATGCGGCACTCGCGGCGGCCATCACACTCCAAAGCGGCCAAAACGCCTGCACCAATCGTTCGGCGATCAGGCCCGCCCAAGTCAGCCGCAAAGGCCGTCTCAGTCGTGTCAGCATTGTCTGCAGGTTGGGCGCTTTTTGCATGTGTCCTATCCGGTCTGGCCGACCCATCCGACATATTCGCGGATCAGCGGGTTACAACCACGCAGGGATGGTATCGCGATTTATGATATCGTCAAAGGTCGGACGCGCTCTAATGACGGCGAATTGATGCCCATGCACCAAAACCTCGGGCACAAGCGGCCTGGTGTTGTACTCACTGGCCATAACTGCGCCATAAGCACCCGCACTGCGGAACGCCACGAGATCCCCAGCGCTCAAGGGCGGCATCATGCGCTGTTTGGCAAAGGTATCACCGCTTTCGCACACCGGCCCGACAACGTCATAGGCCTGTTGATCGACGCCCGGGGCAGGTTCCACCACAGGGACAATATCGTGATAGGCCTCATACATCGCAGGGCGGATCAGATCATTCATCGCACCATCCAGAATGAGAAAATCACGCCCCTCACCCGATTTCACATAGATCACCCGGCTCACGAGGATACCTGCGTTACCAGCAATCAGGCGGCCGGGCTCGATCTCCACCTCGCACCCCAGATGGCCCACCGTCTCCTTGATCAACGCGCCAAAGTCCGTTGGCAGCGGCGGTGGTTCATTGCTGGCCATGTACGGAATACCCAAACCCCCGCCCAGATCGAGCCGCCGAATATTGTGACCATCCGCGCGCAGCACTTCTGTCAGATCCGCCACTTTTTCATAGGCAAGGCGAAACGGCTCCAACTCCGTCAGTTGGGAGCCAATATGCACATCAATCCCAATCACATCGAGACCCGGAAGTTTGGCGGCTTGCGCATAAACTTCTCTTGCACGGGAAATCGGAATGCCAAACTTGTTCTCGGATTTGCCAGTGGCGATCTTGGCATGGGTCTTGGCATCCACATCCGGGTTGACCCGCACGGTGATCGGCACGGTCAGGCCAAGGGACGTGGCCACTTCGCTCAGCGCCACCATCTCCGGCTCGCTTTCCACGTTGAACTGCCGCACGCCACCCGTGAGCGCCACGCGCATCTCTTCGCGTGTCTTGCCCACGCCGGAAAACACGATCCGTTCCCCAGGCACGCCAGCGGCGCGCGCGCGCATGTATTCCCCGGCAGAAACAACATCCATCCCCGCGCCCAACTCCGCCAACGTCTTCAGGATCGCCTGGTTGCTGGCCGCTTTCATCGCATAGCACACAAGGTGGTCCATACCCGCAAGCGCATCATCGAAAAGCGTGAAATGGCGCGTCAGCGTCGCGGTCGAATAGCAGTAAAACGGCGTGCCCACCTCGGCCGCGATCTCGGCCAACGGCACGTCTTCGGCGTACAGCGCGCCGTCACGATAAAGAAAATGATCCATGCCTCAGCCGCCCCGGCGCCCCGGCTTCATCTTGCAAAAAATACTCAAAGTCCCGCCCTCAGCCACGAAAGCCCATGCGCAGGTAGATATAGAGCGGCAAACCACAGCTGACCCCGATGCAGAAGGTCGCGGGTATGGCGACAAGGCCGATCCAGTGTTTACGCTGAAAAACTTCGTAGATGATCCAGACGGTCAACGCCACGGCCGCAACAGTGAGATCCCAGACCAGACCACTCGTGGCTGCGTTCACATGCCAGGCGTCGACCATCGCCATGATGTCATACCCATTCTCGTTGAACCACGCGATGAAATAGGACATCGGATGCACCGTGCCCCAAATCGCAAGCGCAAGAAAAACATATCTCAAAGCCCAAGACCCACGCCCAGACGGACCGGGCCGGTTTTGACACCAACCCCGGTGCGCACTTTCACCCCGTTGGTTCCAATGCCAACATTGGTGTTCATCGTAGGCTGAACGGGTTCCCCATCCGCACCGCAGGCGGTCAGGGCAAAAAGGGCCAAAATGGCAATGATACGGGTCACAACAACATCTCCTTCCAACGGGATATCTGCTCTTTTACCAAAACGGGCGCGGTGCCGCCATAGCTCAGGCGGGATGCCACCGAGTTGTGCACGCCCAGGACATCAAAAATGCCGTCCGTGATCCCCGCCTCAACGCTCTGCATCTGCGTCAGGGTCAGATCTAGCAGATCACACCCCGCCTCCTCGGCCATGGCCACCAACCGACCTGTCACGTGATGGGCCTCGCGGAAGGGCATGGCAAGCACCCGCACCAACCAATCAGCCAGATCCGTCGCAGTCGAAAACCCGGTGCCCGCCGCCGCCTCCAGCGCCTCTCGGTTGGGCATCATATCGCGCACCATCCCCTCCATCGCGGCCATCGCAAGCATCCAGCTGTCCGCAGCGTCAAAGACCTGTTCTTTATCTTCCTGCATGTCTTTGGAATACGTCAGCGGCAGCCCCTTCATCACAGTCATCAACGCCACATTGGCCCCGAAGATGCGCCCGATCTTGGCGCGGATCAGCTCTGCGGCATCCGGGTTCTTCTTCTGGGGCATGATCGACGACCCAGTGGAAAACCGATCCGAGAGCGCCACGAACCGAAACTGCGCTGACGACCAGATGACCAGCTCTTCAGCCAGCCGGCTCAGATGCATGGCGCTGATGCTGGCAACACTGAGAAATTCAAGCGCGAAGTCCCGGTCGCTCACCCCATCCAGCGAATTGGCACATGGCCGGTCAAAGCCAAGCGCCTCCGCCGTCATCTCTCGATCAATGGGAAAGGACGTACCCGCAAGGGCTGCTGTCCCAAGCGGGCACTCGTTCATCCTTTTTCGCGCATCACGCACGCGGGACAAATCCCGCCCAAACATCTCCACATAGGCCATCATGTGATGACCCCATGTCACAGGCTGGGCGACCTGCAGATGGGTAAAGCCCGGCATCACCCAATCCGCACCTGCTTCCGCCTGCGCGAGGCACGCTCGCAAGAGAGTGACGAGCCCGGCTTCGGCCGCATCCAATTGATCGCGCACCCATAGCTTGAAATCCGTGGCCACCTGATCATTCCTGCTGCGCCCGGTGTGCAAACGCCCCGCCGGTTCGCCGATGATCTCTTTTAGCCGCGCCTCAACGTTCATGTGGATGTCTTCCAAAGCGGTTGAAAACTCGAAATTCCCCGCTTCGATCTCTGACAACACCGTGAGGAGCCCTTCCCGGATGGCGTCTGCATCCTTATCACTGATAATGCCTGTGGCAGCCAGCATGGCGGCATGGGCCCTGGAACCTGCAATGTCTTGCGCCGCCATCCGCTGGTCGAATGCGATGGATGCATTAATTGCTTCCATAATCGCATCCGGCCCGCTGGCAAAGCGGCCGCCCCACATCTGGTTTGAGGTCTTGTTATCCATGTCAAAGCCTTTTGGAGAAAGCATGAAAAGCGTGTATCAAATGGTCCTTTATACGGCCCTCGCCTTCTCTGCAAATGCAGGCCTCGCTGACGTCGAAACCGCCAAAGGCTTGCGCGACGGCGACATGAAAAAACTGGTCTTTCATGAGGCCGCTCTGGACGTCACCCAAACCCCGTTTGAAACCATCGATGGCGACAGCGGCACCTTGGCCCAATACGAGGGTAAGGTCGTAGTGTTGAACTTTTGGGCCACGTGGTGTGCACCCTGTCGCAAAGAAATGCCAATGCTATCCGATCTCCAGACCCAACTGGGCGGAGACAGTTTTGAAGTGGTCACCATTGCCACAGGCCGCAATCCGCCACAGGCCATGAAGGCCTTCTTTCACGAGATCGGTGTTGAAAACCTGCCATTGCACCGCGATCCTCGTTCCAAGATTGCGCGCGAGATGGGGGTGCTTGGCCTTCCGGTGACAATGATCCTCGACAAGAACGGACTAGAGATTGCGCGCCTCGTGGGCGATGCCCATTGGAACTCTGACAGCGCCAAGGCCATCGTCAAGGCGCTGATGACCTCCGACAGCGCGGGCTAATTCTCCGATCCGCACCAGAAATCCACATTCTTCAAAAGCATGCGCTTAAAGTCTTTCAAAGACTTCGCTCCCCAGCCAGATACTCAGAATTTGACCGAGGCTGAATTTCCCTGCAGTATCAATCGGCAAGGGAGGACGAATGGAGCAAATCGCATTCACCACGGAAATGGCAGTCGTGGTCGCGACCCTGTGTTTTACCATTTTTCTCTTTGTCTCGGAAATCATTCGCGTGGATTTGGCGGCCATCGTGGTGCTCGTGCTTATCGGCATCTTGTCGTACGTGCCTGGCCTCGAAAGCGTAGCGGATGTCACGCATCTTTTTGACGGGTTCGCCTCCAACGCCGTGATCTCAATCATAGCGGTCATGATCGTGGGCGCGGGACTCGATAAAACCGGGTTGATGAACAAGGTCGCGGCCACGATCCTGAAATTTGGCGGCTCAACCGAGGGCCGCATCGTGCCCATCGTGTCGGGCACCGTGGGCTTCATCTCCAGCTTTCTACAAAACGTCGGGGCGGCGGCCCTGTTCATCCCGGTGGTCAGCCGGATCAGCGCGCGGACGGGCATACCTTTGTCGCGCCTGCTGATGCCCATGGGCTTTTGCGCCATCCTCGGCGGGACCATGACGATGGTGGGGTCCTCGCCACTGATCCTCCTCAACGATCTGATCCTGTCGGCAAACGACACCCTGCCCGAGGCGCAACAGATGGAACCGTTTGGCCTCTTTTCCGTCACGCCCATCGGGGTGGCGCTTGTCATCACCGGCATCGCCTATTTTATGATGTTCGGCAAACTCGTCCTGCCGGGCAAAGGCGACAAGGTCGAGGCGGCCGCGGGCCAGGGCACTTCCGACTACCTGAACCGCGTCTATGGGCTTACGGCAGACGTGTACGAGGTAGACGTGCCGGTGAACACGCCGCTGGTGGGTCAGCAATTGGCCGATATCAATCTCAACAATCACATCTACATCATCTCGACCTATTACCGCGGCAAGATCTCCATGGTGCAGATCCTGACCGCCGAGATCGCCGCCCCCTGTCGCCTTGCCATCATCGGAGATCGGCACGAGGTCAAAACGTTCTGCGACGACAACGGCCTTCTCATGCGCCCCAAACTGGATGTCTTTGCCGAAGAATTTGCGCCGACCAATGCCGGCATCGCCGAGGTGGTGATCCCCCCCGACAGTCATGTGATCGGGCAATGCCCGCGTGACCTGCAACTACGCAAGCAGACGGGGCTTTCACTGCTGGCCATTCACCGGGGCGAAGACACGCTGAGCCATGTCGAAACCGAAGACCACCACCCGACAGCCATCGGCCTCGAAGAACTGCGCGCAGGTGACATGCTGGTCGCCCACACCCGTTGGGACAACCTGACCCGCCTCAAACGCAACCGCGACTACGTGGTTGTTACCTCGGACTTCCCGCAAGAAGAGCTGCGCCCGCACAAGGTCGCTCACGCGCTGTTTTTTTTCTTCGTGGCCCTTTCGATGATCCTGTTCACCGACATTCGCCTGTCCTTGTGTCTGCTGACCGGGGCCACGGGCATGTTGCTGACCAAAGTTCTCAGCATAGATGAAGCCTATCGCGCGGTGGGTTGGAACACGGTTTTCCTGCTCGCCAGTCTGATCCCCTTGGGCCAAGCCGTCCAGAACACAGGCACCGCCGCTTGGATCGCGCAACAAATCCTGATTGCGCTCGATGGCTGGCCAATCTGGTCGTTGCAAGCAGGCATTGCCATTCTGGCCACGGGCTTTTCACTGGTGATGTCCAACGTTGGCGCCACGGTACTGCTTGTTCCACTAGCGGTATCGATAGCTCTGGCCGCCGGGGCCAATCCGGCCGTCTTTGCCCTGACCGTGGCAATTTCCACCTCCAACTCCTTCATCATCCCAACCCATCAGGTAAACGCCCTGATCATGGGGCCTGCAGGCTATAAGGTCACGGATTTCATTCGCACCGGCGGCATCATGACTGTCCTCTTTCTTGTGGTGTCTCTGGTCATGCTCAACGTGATCTTCTAAGGCTGAAGCGTCACGCCCAAGGACGCAGCCATGCTAGACGACACTGACGACATCCACCCGCTGTTCGCCGGCGCCCCGAAATCCACCGAGTTCCGCAAACTGCGCAAACGGATCGTGCGCAATTGCCGCGAAGCGATAGAACAATTTGGTATGATCGAACCCGGCGCGCGGTGGCTTGTCTGCTTGTCGGGCGGCAAGGACAGCTACACCTTGCTGGCGATCCTGTACGAGCTGAAGTGGCGAGGGCTGTTGCCGGTCGAGCTCTTGGCCTGCAACCTCGACCAAGGGCAACCCGGCTTTCCAGCGACTGTGCTGCCCGAGTTCCTTGAGAAAATGGGCGTGCCCCACAGGATTGAGTATCAAGACACGTATTCGGTTGTCGTCGACAAAGTGCCACAGGGCCGAACATACTGCGCGCTGTGTTCCCGCCTGAGGCGCGGCATCCTCTACCGTATCGCACGAGAGGAAGGCTGTTCGGCGGTGGTGCTCGGCCATCACCGCGATGACATCCTGGAGACGTTTTTCATGAACCTCTTTCATGGCGGTCGGCTGGCGACGATGCCACCCAAACTGGTCAACGAGGAGGGCGACCTGTTTCTCTACCGCCCCCTCGCGCTGACTGCGGAAGAGGATTGCGAAAAGTTCGCCAAAGCGATGAACTATCCCATCATACCCTGCGATCTCTGCGGGTCACAGGACGGGCTTCAACGGCAACAGGTCAAACGCATCCTCGACGGATGGGAGGCCAACGCCCCCGGTCGCAGGCAAGTCATGTTCCGCGCGCTTATGAATGCGCGGCCTTCGCACCTTCTGGATGCGGGCCTCTTTGACTTTGCCGGGCTCACACGCAATCCCATAAAATTTGATACAATATCAGAGGACACCCCAAAGTTGCGTTAAGCGCTTCTTCAATGCACCAGCCTAGCTTGCGTCGGCACGCTTGGGGCAGGACATTTGCGCAGTATCAGACATAGATTCCTCATCATGCGGCACCGGATCGCCGATGTTTTCACAGGGCCGATGGCGCTTGCTTTGCTGCCTATTTCACTTATGGCATGGAATGCGCTCGGGGCGCAGATCGGCCTTTTAATCGCTCTGATCACCGTGCCAGCCCTTGTGGTTCTGACGGCACTTGCGGACCGACACCTGCGCCGCAACCTCGCAGTGGCACGGGTCAGCCACATCGAAAACGCAGGCGAATCCCTTGAAATTGCACTCCGCGCGGCACTCTATCGCGGGGGCCTCAGGCAGAGTTCAATATTGTGCATCATAATCGAGCTGAAACTGCACGACCCTACGCTAGACCCAAAGATGGAGGCAGAATGGACCTACCAGAACGCTGTTCTCATAGGATCCTTCCTGCGGCGACGTGATCAAGTTTACGTTCTGGGGCATCAAAGGTTCGGGGCAATCATGGACGCGGGTCGAGACGTGTCGGACAAAGATGCACTGGCTCTGGCTGGGCGGCTGAGACGGGATGTAAAGAATGCCGCGGTCAGACGGTATCGCGACAGCAGCCTTGATGCGCTGGTGGGCATCAGCGTTTCACCGAAAAACACGATTGTCGTGGCGCGGGACATGATCGCAGCCGCTAGCAAAGCTTTAAGTGCAGCGCGCGGACCCTACGCATCGGACGTGCAACTACACGCCCCCAACTTGGTCCGTGATGAGGGCCGCACAGGTGTTTTGCGGCGCGATATCGGGCGTGCTCTTGAAACGGAAGAATTTCGTGGTTGGTTTCAACCACAAGTGTGCACCAAGACAGGCCGCGTGACTGGGTTTGAAACCCTCGCCCGGTGGATGCACCCCGTCGAAGGCATGATCCAGCCGTTCAGGTTCATACCAATACTAGAGCGGCGCGGAATGATGCCACTTTTGCAGGAACGCATGCTCTGTGAAGCGCTGAGCGGATTTGAAGCTTGGCGCAGGATCTGTGACGATCCTCCTGCCGTGGGGCTAAACTTGGCCCCAGAAGACCTGCTTGACCCTACACTGCCAGACCGCATCCTGTGGGAGCTGGATCGCCGCAAGATTGAGCCAAGTTTTTTGAACATAGAGGTCCTGGAAACGGTCGTAGCCCAATCACCTGACGATGTGACCGCCCTCAACATCAAACGCTTGTCTGATATCGGCTGCGGCATTGATCTCGATGACTTTGGAACCGGGCACGCGTCCATCTCTTCCTTGCGGCAATTCGCACTGCACAGACTGAAAATCGAACGCAGTTTCATCCAGGGGATCGAGGACAATCCCGATCAGGAAAGTATGGTAGCAGCCATTCTGACCATGGCCAATCAACTCAGGCTGGACACTGTGGCAGAAGGGGTCGAGACGCTCGAAGAGAGAGCGTGCCTCACGCGACTTGGATGTGGTCACCTCCAAGGGTTCGCCATTGCACATCCAATGCCTCTACACGACGCTCTCACTTGGTTGAGCGCCCGATCCGAGACTACCGATCTGCCCAAGATTGCTGGCAGCCGCGCAGGCTGAGGCTTCATTGGTCGCGGGAGCACCGGGTTCAAAAGCAGGATGGCCATCCTTATGTTGCCAGGATGGCAGTCACATCTCTGAGGGACCCAAAGCCCATGTAAAACTTCGTCAAGACATCCGCCCGACCTGTTTTATCTGTCGGGATTCCACTTGACCTTTGGGCTCGTGATCTGTTGAACCCAGCCAACGCATTGTACAGAAGAAATGGCCCTTCGATGGACGATCAGAACAAAAACCTCATTCTGGCCACCGCGCTCAGCTTTTTGGTGATTTTGGTCTGGTTTGTGATCTTCCCTCCGCCAGAGGCCACCGATCAGCCAATTCAGAGCCAGGAAACAAGCGCGGTTGTGGACGAACAAGGCGACATCGCTCTTGCGCCCTCGACCTCTGATCCCGCCGCGTCAACGGATACAACCGGCACGGCAACAGAGCCCGAAGAAGATAACGCACCCCGCATTGCGATTGACACCCCGACGCTTGAAGGGTCGATCTCTTTGAAGGGCGGGCGGATTGATGACCTGCGCCTCAAAGGGTACCGAGAAACCCTGGAGGACGGCTCCCCCATTGTGACGCTGCTGTCCCCTGTGGGCACGGCCGATCCGTACTATGCTCTTTTCGGCTGGGCGCCGGGGTCTGGCCTTGCGCCCGATCAAGTCCCCGGGGCCAATACGCTGTGGCAGGCCCCGGGCGGCACAACACTCAGCCCAGGATCACCGATCACGCTCACTTGGGACAATGGCGCGGGCCTAAGCTTTGTCCGTGAAATGAGCATCGACGACAAACTGATGTTCACCATCACCCAATCGGTACAAAACAGCGGCACCTCCACCCACACCCTGGCCTCCTACGGGATCCTTGCCCGCCACGGTTTGCCCGATGATTTGAAAAACTTCTTCATCCTGCATGAAGGGGCAATCCAGAAGATCGACGGCGTCCGCGAATATGTGAAGTACGACAAGCTTGAGCCCGCGGGGCAACATGAAACCTTCACCGCCGCTGAGGCAGGCTGGACCGGATTTACAGATCACTTCTGGATGACAACGCTGATCCCTGGCCAGGGCGCAGGCCTGAAAATAAGCACATTCCAAGACCCAAATCGCGGGATTTACCAAACGACCGCGCAACAGCCCACCCAGACCGTCGCCCCAGGAGAGACAACCTCTGCCGCGATCCGCCTTTTTGCTGGCCCGAAGGAATGGGCGACCATCCGCAATTATCAGAACGACGAAAGCGCACCGATCCCAGAATTCCTCGATACCATCGACTGGGGTTGGTTCTTTTTCCTGACAAAGCCGATCTTTGCTGTGCTGCACTATCTCAACGTGCTCATCGGTAACATGGGCTGGGCGATTATCGCGCTCACCCTTCTGATCAAGGTCGTGCTGCTGCCGCTGGCTTATAAATCGTACGTGTCGATGGCGAAGATGAAAGAGCTTCAGCCGCAGATGGAGAAGATCAAGGAAACGGCAGGCGACGACCGGCAGAAACTGCAAAAAGCGATGATGGAGCTCTACAAGAAAGAAAAGGTGAACCCGGCCGCGGGCTGTTTGCCGATCCTTCTGCAAATCCCCATCTTCTTTTCGCTCTACAAGGTGATCTTCGTCACCATCGAGCTGCGCCATGCCCCTTGGGTCGGCTGGATCAATGACCTGTCAGCGCCTGATCCGTCCTCAATTTACAATCTCTGGGGCGTGTTCCCATGGGCCTCGCCCGAACCGGGATCAATACTCGCGCTCATCTTCATCGGTATCCTGCCGCTTTGCCTTGGCGTGTCCATGTGGTTGCAGCAAAAGTTGAACCCGGCACCCACAGATCCCACGCAACAAATGATCTTTGCCTGGATGCCGTGGGTCTTCATGTTCATGCTTGGCAGCTTTGCCAGCGGCCTTGTGATCTACTGGATCGCCAACAACGTGATCACCTTCGTGCAGCAATATATCATCATGCGCAGCCAAGGATATAAACCGGACGTGTTCGGCAACATCCGCGAAAGCTTCAAGAAAAAAATGAAGGCCGAAGATCCGCCCGCCGGAGAGAAGTGATGCCCCGCGTCTGCGCGTTGTGGCGCCACCCGATCAAGGCGCATGGACGCGAAGCCATCAGCGCGGTCGACCTTATCGAAGGCCAAACGATGCCGTGGGACAGACAGTGGGCCGTGGCGCATGAACTGTCGCATGCGGATGGATCAGGATGGGCCCATTGCCGGAAATTCACCCGCGCCTCGGAAGCACCCTCCGTGCAGGCGATAAGCGCTGAGGTTCATGAAACACTCGGGCAACTGACATTGCGCCACCCTGACCTCGATGACCTCGTGTTCGATCCTGACCGCGAGCCGGATGCGTTTCTCGGCTGGGTGCGCCAGATCATGCCTTTGTCTCGTCCTCAATCAGTGCGTTTGGTGCGCAGTTTGAAACAAGGCATGACAGACACGAATTACCCGTCTGTGAGCTTTATCAATCTCGCCTCCCACAAAGCGGTGGCCAGTCAAACCGACACCCATCTGTCTGATCTGCGTTGGCGCTGCAACGTGCATCTGGATGGACTCCACGCATGGGGGGAGTTCGACTGGGTTGGCAAAACCATCCGTGCGGGCGAGGCGGAATTGCGCGTGGAAGAAGCGATCGAGCGCTGTAAAGTGCCTGCGGCCAACCCGGACACCGGCGCGCAGGACATCGACATCCTGGGCACTCTGATGCGCGACTTCGGGCACATGAATTTCGGCATAGCGGCGGTCGTCACCAATTCCGGCCGGCTTGCGGTTGGCGACACGGTAGAGCCCACCTGATGGCGCTGCCTTTTCCATTGTCAGAAGCGCCCGATCCGCACGCCTTGGAAACCGGGCGAAAGCTTTTCGCGGGACAAGTGGATTTTGTCAAAGGTGTCGTGGCCATGTCGGGCCTGCCACCGGCGGATCGGCCCGAAGTCTGCTTTGCGGGACGCTCCAATGTTGGAAAATCATCTCTTATCAACGCATTGACAGGCCGCAAAGCTCTGGCACGGGCCTCCAACACGCCAGGTCGTACACAAGAGATCAACTACTTCGCGCTGGCGGACAGCCACTACCTGGTGGACCTACCCGGCTACGGCTTTGCCAATGCACCCCTCGCGAAAGTGCAGGCCTGGCAGGCGCTGTTGAAACAGTACCTGTCTGGCCGCGCCACGTTGCGCCGAGCCTTTGTGCTGATCGACGCGCGCCACGGGATCAAGCCAGTGGACGAGGAAATCATGGCCCTGCTCGACAGCGCCGCGGTGACGTTTCAATGCGTTCTGACCAAGGCGGACAAGATCAAAGCCAAGCAAGAAGAACACATCCTTTGTCAGGTCCGCGAGAGGCTGGCCACACACCCGGCTGCCTTCCCTGAACTGATGCTGACATCGAGTGAAGAAGGTGACGGCATTCCCACGCTGCGGGCAACGATTGCGGCCTTGACGTAGGTGGCCCCTGAGGACCAGGGTCCAGCCGCCAAGGATATCTGAAGCAAAAACAAAGAGACGGGCGAGGGCCTTTCTTTTTGCCACAAAAAACCCGCCGGAGGTACAAGGCCTTTGACTACCCTTGCGGCACGCTCGAATTCCGCGGTAAAGCGCGGCACACAACAGGGCAGCAATATGAAGACTCGGGCTATGCATCAAGATTGGGCCTCGACGGCCAGAACGCTAAGCGAGGCGCTGCCGAACATGCAGCGGTATGACGGGGCCATTGTGGTGGTCAAGCTGGGCGGTCATGCCATGGGCAGCGACGAGGCGATGGCCAGTTTCGCGCGCGACATCGTGCTTTTGCGGCAAGTAGGGGTCAACCCGGTGATCGTGCACGGCGGCGGGCCGATGATAAATGATATGCTGCAACGTCTTGATATAAAGTCAGATTTCGTGAAGGGAAAGCGGGTCACGGATGCGGCCACAATGGATGTGGTCGAGATGGTTTTGTCCGGGCGTGTGAACAAGCGCATCGTGCAGGCAATCAATGATCAGGGGGGTAAGGGCGTCGGCCTGTCTGGAAAAGATGCGGGCATGATCACATGCACTCCGGCGGATCCGGCGCTTGGCCTGGTCGGGGTGCCGTCGAACGTGAACCCGTCCATTCTGCACACGCTCTTTCGCGATCATGCGATCCCGGTGATTGCGCCTTTGGGGGCCGGCAAGAGCGGCGAGACCTACAACATCAATGGCGACGATGCGGCGGGGGCGATTGCAGGGGCGCTCAAGGCGGATCGGCTGTTGCTTTTGACCGATGTCGAAGGCGTAAAGGACAAAGACGGCTGCGTTCTGACACAACTTTCTGCAAGCCAAATCAAAGACTTGATCAAAGACGGCGTGATTGCGGGCGGGATGATCCCGAAAACCCAGACCGCACTGGAGGCCATTGAGGCCGAAGTGCGGGCCGTGGTGATCATAGACGGGCGCGCGCCCAATGCTGTGCTGCTGGAACTGTTCACCGATCAGGGTGCGGGGTCCATGATCCGGGCGGGCTGAAGCGGCGCTTGTGCGAGGGTGAAATTCGCGTAAGGTCATGGTCTCGGATCGCATTGGATGGGCAGATGTCTGCGTCAAATTTATCCTTTCAGGACATAGAGTTACGCGCAAATCATGCGCAGTTGACCGTGATGGGCGCCGTTGAAAAAGACCTGCCCGACGGCATAGAAACGCTTGTCCTGCTCGGTCCTTTGGAGCCGGGGTTTTGGTCGGTTTTCTCGGCGTCCCAAGAGCACTCGGACGGTGTTCGGGACCCGTTGGACAGATGGTCGTCCCGGGTGATCGGGGCGATGGCGGAAGAGCTGGGCGGGGAGGCGTATTTTCCGTTCGGGGGGCCGCCCTATCAGCCGTTTTTGAAATGGGCGCGGATGAGTGGGCAGGCGCATGTGTCGCCGGTGGGATTGTTGGTGCATGAACGCGCGGGCTTGATGGTGTCTTACCGCGGGGCAATTGGATTTTCTTATGCGATATCAATGCCTAAGGCCGGATCTAGGCCGTGTGACACCTGTGAGGATCAACCGTGTTTGACGGCGTGTCCGGTGGGCGCTTTGGGCGGTGACACGTATGACGTGGCGGCGTGCAAAGCGGATCTGGACCGGGCGGAAAACGACTGTATGGCGCGCGGGTGTGCGGTGCGGCGGGCCTGTCCGGTCAGCCAAAGCTATGGCCGCGTAGAGGCGCAATCGGCTTTTCATATGAGGGCATTTCGGTGAAGCAACTGATCTTGATGCGGCATGCAAAATCAAGCTGGGATGACCCGCTTCAGGAGGATCATGCGCGGCCTCTGAACGGGCGAGGACGGGTTTCGGCGCGGGTGGTCGGTGATTGGCTGCGCGCAAAAAATTACGTTCCAGATCAAGTGATTAGCTCATCTTCGGCGCGCACGAGAGAGACGTTTTCCAGGCTTGGTTTTCTATGTGACACGCAGTTCATGGACAAGCTTTACCACGCGGGTCCGGACATCATGCTGGACGTGCTGCGCGGGGCCAAGGGCGACACGGTTTTGATGCTGGGGCACAATCCGGGCATCGCCTGGTTTGCGCAAAACATCGTGCAGATCCCGCCACCGCATTCGCGATTTTACGACTATCCGACTTGCGCCACTTTGATCGCGGAGTTCGCAGTGGACGAATGGCATGAGGTTGGAACGGGGAGCGGCACGGCCGTGGAGTTCATTATTCCACGAGAATTGACCGGATAACGCCGAGTTACCCCAATTTGGGGGTCTTTCCGGACCCCCAAAACCCATTTTGTACAGTTTTTTCGACCAGTCAGCCGGCTTTTTTCATGCCGCCGTTGGCACCAGAATTTGCTTTCTTCGACTTGGGCCCGCCGCCGCCTTGACCACGCCGCCGACGACGCCGACGCGGGGGCCGACCGGGGCGAGACTTGGCGCCTGGTTTGGACTGTTCATTCGAGCCGATATCATCCTCACCGGTGTCACCGCCAAAGCGGCGCCCGATCAGTTTCTCGATGTCGCGCAATTGGCCCCTTTCATCGGGGCTGCAAAACGAGATGGCGGTGCCTTCGCGACCGGCGCGCGCAGTGCGGCCAATCCGGTGCACATAGGATTCCGCGACATTGGGCAGATCGTAGTTGATCACATAGGCCACGCCGGGGATGTCGATCCCACGCGCGGCCACGTCGGTGGCCACGAGAATTTTGACATTGCCCTGACGGAAGGCCTTGATCGCTTTGTCGCGCTGACCCTGGCTTTTGTCGCCATGGATGGAGGCGGCGTCAAACCCGTCTGCGACGAGCTTTTTCTTGAGGCGCTCGGCGCCGTGTTTGGTGCGGGCGAAAACGAGGCTGAGCGCGTCGGGATCGGCAGACAGGACCTCGCGCAGTTTGGAGGGTTTTTCGACCTTTTCCATGAAGAGCACGGATTGGTCGACCTTCGTGGCGGGTTTGCCCGGGGGGGTGACCTCAATCCGTTTGGGATTGGTGAGGTAGCTGCGGCTGAGCTCTTCCATCTGTTTGGGCATGGTGGCCGAAAACAGCATGGTCTGCCGCGGTGTGCCGAGCTTGGGGGCGATTTTGCGCAAAGCATGGATGAAGCCCATGTCGAGCATCTGATCGGCCTCGTCCAGCACGAGGTAGCGCACGGTCGAGAGGTTGACGGTGCCGCGCTCCATATGGTCGATCAGGCGGCCCGGCGTGGCGACGAGGATATCGACGCCGCGGTCAAGCGCCTTGATCTGGCGGCCCATGGATTGGCCGCCCACCACTGTCACCAGCGACAAGGGCGTGGGCTTGGTCAGCGTCAGCAGGTTGTCGGAGATCTGGTTCACCAGTTCCCGAGTGGGGGCGAGGATCAGCGCCTTGACGGTCTTGGGTGCGGGTTTGCCGGACGTGGCGACCAGCATGTCGATCATCGGCAGCCCGAAGGCGAGCGTTTTGCCCGTGCCGGTCTGGGCGAGGCCCATGATATCGAGCCCCTCAAGCGCGAGCGGGATCGCTTCGGCCTGAATGGGGGTCGGGGTGGTAAAGCCGGAGTGATCCAGTCTTTGAGTGAGCTTCGGCGACAGGCCGAGCTGTTCGAATTTTGACAATACATGTCCTTTCGGTGCGCGCCCGGCCCGTGGGCCCAAACGCAGCAAGGGTTTATGCACCGCAGACGTGCGGCACACATAAGGGTCTGGCGGTACCTCGTCCCTCGTGAACGCATTTCACGTGGCGGCCCACCTGAGAACCCTGCGTGATGGGATCTGGGATATCGCTGATGCGCCCGGTTTCACTTGCGAAAGGTCGGAAGAAAAACGGCGCGGCTTGCTCACGCGGCAGCGCAGCGATACCGCTCACATATAGGGTTGTGAGCGTGTGTCAAGGATGGTGAGCAGGATCTGGGGAGACCAACGTCCGGTTTGAACCCGACGCGGCCGTTGTGATTTTGTGCCGCGCGCGCTCTAAGCACAAAAATACGGCGTGAGCGAAGACGCCATGCCGCTGGGCAGTGGGACAAGCGGCCATCGGTGCTATTCGCGGCGTAGATCAGGAGAAAAACCTACAGTCTGCGGATCAAATGTGAGTTCGCTGCGCCTATCTGTGCGGCCAATTGGGTGAGGTCCAGGTCGGGTGTCCTTGGTCCGTTCGGTCCATGGTGGCATATTCTTCTGCCGTCGCATCTTGTACAGTCCTGCGGAAAACGCTCAACAGCCCCGATTTGGAAATCGCAAAGGAAGCCATCATAACCCTTGAGAACCTCTTACTTCATTTGGTGTATTGCCAGTCCACGATTTGAACGCACGGTGAAACGCGTTGACATCTTGGTAGGCCAGCAAGTTCGCGATTTGTTTGATCGGCAGATCGCTGTTGCGCAGATATCGCAAGGCCAATGTCCGCCGAGTCTCGGTCAGGATGTCGTGAAACGAGACACCTGCCATCTGCAATTCGCGCAAAAGACCGCTTCTGCTTTTTGACAATCTCTCACATACATACGCTATTGAAGGATCGCCGTCGCCAATGGCCTCTATCAAGCAGGCCCTGACGCGGTCCGAGATTGGGGTGGATTTGGCTGATCTGTCCGCCAGTGTGCGTAAATCAGGTTCAAACGCGTCCCAAAGCTGGGCATTTTCCGACACCAGCCTGCGTTTCGCATCATCCGCGCCGTAAATGATGACCGGTTCACCGTCCAGTGGGGTGACCCCGAAAATGTCTGTCATTTCAGCTGCATCGGTATCCTGCATCGGCATGTAAACCGCTTGGGGCACAAGACGGGACGCCGTGCAGGACAGCGCTTTTTCATGCAGGAATGTCAGTATGGGCCCCGCGACGCTCGCGGGCAGGATTTTGTCAGGACGCAGCGGCACCAGCTTGACGGTCATTGACTGAGCATCGGTTTTCACCGACAGGCCCAAGGGACCAAAAACATGTTTGAAGCGGCCAAACCGCTCAAATCCTGTTTGCAAGTCGGGCGCACAGGACAGCGCGAAAAAGACCGGCGACGTCGCCCCGTTTGCAAGCCCACGGCCAACAAAACGTGCAAAATCAGGGCGTTTGCCTAGACGCAGAATTGTGCTCCATATCGCGTAGAACTCATCCTCGGTGACCAAGACACCGTGACCAGTTGCGATCCGAGGCGCCACGCCCGCCTCGGCGACAACCTCCACTGGATCAAGATCAAGCAACCTGCATATGGCCCCAAACAGAACAGCGGTCGAAAAAGTTTCGTTTCGGGTGTTGGTCAAACTTGGGATCCCGTCTGTGATCACGCAGATAGGTGCATGCTGAACCAAGGCAAAAGGCGTCACAAGCGCTTTGGGACCATCTGCAAGTCTTTGGGCTGATCTGCAAGGTGTGACGCTATCGTATCAATCGCAGACTGACTTTGGACACCGAAATGGGGGGCGAGCCGGTTCTTGCGGCCAAAGATCAGAACCGCTGGCGTCTTAATACTCTCCCAGACAGGAAACCTGATCATGGCAAAATCGCTGCTCGGAACCGCGCAAGGCGGACTGAACTGTGGGCTCTTGCTGGGTGCATCACATTCTTTGGCATGTCTGTCTTGGCCGTCAAATTTCTGTTTGGGATGGGAGAGCCCTTTGCGGATAGATCGACGGTGCCCATGATCACGCGCTAGGTGGCCGAGATCGCGCTGCGCTTTCCGCCGGGTATGGTCGCGGTGGGTTCGGATGGCCAGGTTTTCTTTGCCTACAACCCGCTCCGCTGTCCGCAGGTCTATACTGATCATGTCCTGTTCGAATGGCGGGACGGCGCGAGCGTGCCGATTGCGCCGTGGGTGGGCAACCGGCTACTTCGTGTTTCGACATAACGATCAGCCAACAGGGCGACATCTGGGCGGTGCGGCCCGGCGGCACGTCTGACGCGTCCATCGAAGTGCTCGCAATCACCCCCGATAGCGGCCAGATCTTATTTGAGTACTTATTCCCGGACACCACTTCCCTAAATGCGCAGGATTTGCGGGTTTCCGCAGACGGACGCACCGTCTACCGCGTTCCAACCGCGATCCTGCGCGATCCCAATGCGTCACACGAGGCGATTGAAGCGGTGGTAGAGGGCTTTGGCGTAGGCCCGGCAAGCAATGGTATCGCAGTTAACCGGGCCGGAAATCTAATCCTGACGTATGTCAAACAGGGCGGCCATGCTCGTCTGACATCGGTCGGCGCGCTCTCCACTCTAGTGCGTGTGAATGGCGTCGATTGGGCGGACAGTGTCAGCGTCGTTCCAAACGGGGACATCTGGTTTGCCGACAGCCGACTTGCCCATTT
>JBCBWJ010000300.1:0-4350 GCA_039817165.1 Pseudomonadota bacterium
TGGCCGTTGATCGACGAGAAGGGTCAGTTCGCGCAGGTGAACTATGCCGCCACCAAGGCGGGTGATCTGGGCATCGTGAAATCGCTCGCCCAGGAAGGCGCGCGCGCCGGCATCACCGCCAACGCCGTCTGCCCGGGCTATATCGGCACCGAAATGGTCCGCGCGATCCCCGAAGAGGTGCTCAACGCCAAGATCATCCCCCAAATCCCCGCAGGCCGCCTCGGCGAACCCGAAGAAATAGCCCGCTGCGTCAGCTTCCTCGCCTCCGACGACGCAGGCTTCATCAACGGCTCAACCATTTCCGCAAACGGCGCCCAGTTCTTCGTCTGAACAAATGTGCAAAATGTCAAAAGGGCCGCGTCAGACGCGGCCCTTTTTTTGTTCAGGGTGACTTGCAACGATCAGCCGGAACGGGTGCCCCGCGTGAGCCAGCGAAAGAAATCGCTCATCGCTTCGGCGCGTGCCTCATGGGCGGCGCGGTAGGCATCACGGGTACGGGTGTCTGTGGGTGTCTCGATCATGGTAGGCCCTTTCGATCTCTGAATTTCTTGTCTGATCCGAATATGGCCTTTTGTTTTAAGTCCTACAAACGAGACTTTCTTCGCACTCACTTAAGTGATACTTAACTGAACATGCCCGACCGCCTACCCCCGCTCACAGCCCTGCGCGCCTTTGATGCCGCCGCGCGTCACATGTCCTTTCAACGGGCCGCGGCAGAGCTCAACGTCACGCCCGCGGCCCTGTCCTTTCAGATCAAATCGCTGGAAGAGCATCTCGGCGCGCCGCTCTTTCACCGGTTGAACCGCGCGGTTTCCCTGACCGAGGCAGGCCGCGCGCTGGCGCCCGGTGCGCGGGACGGATTTGAGGCCTTGGGCGCGGCATGGCGGGCGGCCTCGCGGATCCATGATCAATCCTCCCTCACCGTGACCGCGGGTCCCGCCTTTACCGCGACATGGTTGGCGCCGCGTCTTTTCACCTTTGCCCAGGCTCACCCAGAAATAGAACTGAGGCTCAGCGCCACGTTGGGCCTTGTCGATCTGACCCGGTCAGAGGTCGATGTGGCCATCCGTTTCGGCTACGGCCCTGACCCGGAGGAGCTGCACTCTGAACGGTTTCTCGAAGACTGGGTGACGCCTGTGATGTCCCCGAACTTGGCCGCGCAATATCCCGACCTCGACGGATTGCGGAAAATCCCGCTGATCCATGCCGAAGACATCACCTTCCTCGATCCCCCTGCAGATTGGCCCGCCTGGTTCAAGGCCGTGGGCCTGCCGCCGCGCGATTGGACCGGGCAAAGATTCTCGCAGGCCGATCACGCCATTGATGCGGCTCTGTCAGGGGCCGGTGCGGTGATGGCCCGGATCAGCTTTGCCGGGCGGTTCCTGCGCGATGGGCGTTTGGTCGCGCCGTTCCGGCCTGCGCTCAAGACCATCGCGCATTACCGTTTCGTCTGTGCCAAGGGGGCAGAAACATTGCCGAACATCATGGCGTTTCGGGATTGGCTTTTTGATCAAGTGGCGATCACCTCGAGCCATGAGGAAGACCACGATCTTTTGGACCCGCGCGATATGCCCGGGTAAAAATGGTCTTTGTCAAAAAGAGGAGCGGGATCTCCGCCCCTCATAATCGTGAAAGAAAACTCTTCGAGCGCACCGAGGCACGCCCGCGTCAGGCGTGGACCGAAAGGCGCGTGATCTCTTCTTTGACGCGGAGTTTCTGTTTCTTGAGTTCGGCGATTTCGAAGTCTGTCGTTCCGAGCGCGCGTTGCGCTTCTTCGACCCGAGTTTCGAGGGTTTGATGTTTTCTGTGCAATTCCTCTAGGTGTGAACCCAAGCTCATTGGCAGTCTCCTCTTTTTGTAGCCACTCCGATTGTAACCACATCATACCACCACAGATCGCACGCCAAGTCACGCCGCAGGCGCAGCATAGGGCGCAATGACTACCTCAAATTTGAGAGGCTTGCTTAGGAAAACGGCAGAGACGCGCCGTCCCGCAGGACCGAAACCGTAGCACGTGTGTGGTTTTCGCGGTCCCCGTCATGGGCCGGGCCTTCGTGCAAAACCCATGGGGCATGAAGGCGAAAACCGGCACGTCCACCCTTGCGCCCACGCACCAGAACCATACGGGCGCGTTTGGTCTCGCGTGGGGCAAGCGGCAGCACTTCAAGACTGCCAAGCCTGTCACCAAACGCCGATAGAAGCTCCGGCAGGCGCTCAATGCGGTGAATGAAGGTGACGGTGCCGCGCGGGGCAGCGCGCTTGGCGGCTTGGGCCACCCACGCGCTCAGGGCTGTAACCTCCCCCATCGCGCGCTCTTTGCCCGCATCCTCGGATGGTGTGCTGGCGCTGCGGTCAAAATACGGCGGGTTGGCGATGACATGGTCGAACTGACGCGCCTTGAGGGCCGCGGGCATCTGCGCCAAATCGCCGGTGAGCACCTCGAAATCCAGCGCATTCTCAACGCCGTTGCACCGGGCGAGCGCGGCATAGTCCTCTTGTACCTCGAGACCCGTGAGGCGCAGCCCCGGCACCCTTCGCCCGACACAAAGGGCCGCCGCCCCGACACCACATCCCAGATCAAGCAGGGTCTGCCCCGGCGCGGCCTCGACACTGGCGGCCAAAAGCACCGGGTCGACACCCGCACGATAGCCCACTTTGGGTTGGAACAGCGACACGCGTCCACCAAGGAAGTCATCCTGCGTCAGATCGGCGCTCTTTGGGGCCTCAAGGCTGCTCATCCACCTCGATCCCGTTGTCGGTCAAGGTGACGACCGCATCCTCGTAACCCGCGTCTGTCACCATGATTCTACGGGGAAAAATCCCGATCCCCCCTTCCAGAACGCTCATATTTACGTCCAACTCGAACCACTCTATACCCTCGCCATCCAAAAGGGCCTTGGCAAAGGCAATTGACGCCATGTCGGTTGTTCGCAAAAGCTGTTTCATGCCCTAAGTGGTAGGAACATAAGGCGCACTTGTCGAGATGCTCGGGCGCGTCAAAAGCGGGGCAGAATGGTGTTGGACCACACAGCAACGAAACCTCATGAGGAAATGGCCCGTCATCTGGCGAGCAAGCTGGATGCCGTGAACGTGCTGATCCGGGATCGCATGGCGTCACAGCATGCGCCACGCATCCCCGAAGTGACCGCGCATCTGGTAGAGGCAGGCGGCAAACGCCTGCGCCCGATGCTCACCTTGGCCGCCGCAGATATGTGCGGTTATGACGGCGCCTATGACGTGCATCTGGCCGCCACGGTGGAGTTCATCCACACCGCAACCCTGCTGCACGATGACGTGGTCGATGAAAGCCAGCAACGCCGCGGACGGCCGACAGCCAACCTGCTCTGGGACAACAAATCGAGCGTGTTGGTGGGCGACTACCTCTTTGCCCGTGCGTTCCAGTTGATGGTTGAAACCGGGTCTTTGCGGGTGCTGGATATCCTGTCGAACGCCGCCGCCACCATTGCCGAAGGAGAGGTCCTGCAACTCAGTGCCGCGCGCAATTTGGCCACGGATGAGAGCGTTTACCTGCAAGTCGTACGCGGCAAGACAGCGGCGCTCTTTTCCGCAGCGACCGAGGTGGGCGGCGTCATCGCACAGCAATCTGAGGATCGCGTGCAGGCGCTCTTTGACTATGGCGACGCTCTGGGCATTGCGTTCCAGATCGCCGACGACCTTCTGGATTACCAAGGCAACAGCGCGGCCACCGGCAAGAATGTGGGCGATGATTTCCGCGAGCGCAAACTGACCCTGCCGGTGATCAAGGCGGTCGCAGGCGCCAGCGCAGAGGAGCGCGCCTTCTGGACCCGCACCATCGAAAAGGGCGATCAGCGCGATGGCGACCTAGAAGAAGCGCTAGAGATCCTGGCCCGTCACGACGCGCTGGAGCGGACCCGCCAGGATGCTGTGGCCTGGGCCGAGACATCCAAAACGGCCATGCGCAGCTTGCCGGAGCATGATGTCCGCCGGATGCTTCTGGATCTGGCCGACTACGTGGTCGCCCGACTGACGTAGACCAAACCCTCAGGGGTACTTTGGCGCGTTCAATTGCGTGGCCGCGACCCACCAGGCCGGATGGCTCTCTCGCAGCCGCCCGGCTGCGGAACGGGCCGTCTCTTCATCATTGTAGATGCCAAAGCATGTCCCGCCAGAGCCTGACATCCGGGTCAGCAGGCACCCTGGCGTGCGTTCCAGCGTGTCGAACACCTGTTCGATCACCGGTTCCTTCTCAATCGCCGGTTCTTGCAGGTCATTGCGCATGTCCTTGAGCCAGCGGGCAAACGCAGCCGGTGTCTCAAAGGCCGGAATGTGGTCTGGCATCGGTCGGTTCACCTTGTGCTGAAGCCGCTT
>JBCBWJ010000301.1:0-4335 GCA_039817165.1 Pseudomonadota bacterium
TGAGGTCGTTGGCCGCCTTGAAATGGGCAAACGCTTCATCATACCGGCCAAGGTCGTCAAATGCTATGCCCGCCGCAAAGAAAAGCGCCGTGCGCCCCTGCGGTTCCAGGTTTTCTGCCCGCGCTAGAGAGCTCTGAAGGATATCAAACTCCGGGGTATTCTCAGATGTTTTGCGCAAGTGAATGAGCCGTGAGAGAGCGGCCAAACCGACCGGTGGACCGCTGGCTGCATGCAAGAGCGCCTCTGCTGCCTCATTCACCCGTCCTGCGGATGCCAAGGCCTTGCCCAAGTGCAGATATGGTTCCGTCGCTTCGGGCAGAAGCTCTATCGCGCGGCGGGCGTGGTGTTCGGCAGCGTCATGGCGTTCGCGCCTCAAAAGGGCCGCCGACAGCCTGGAGTGAACAACGCCATCCAGCGGATTGATCGATAACGCCTTGAACAGAACGTCCACCGCCAATTCAAACTGGTTCGTTTCCATATACGCCGTGCCCAGGTTTGTATGGGCGTCGAGCATGCGACCATCCATTTCAATGGCGCTCTTGAGATTGGTGATCGCCTCTTTGAACTGTTTCCTAAGCACTTGTGCGGCACCCAGATTGCTGCGTGCGATGGCGTAGTTGGGCGCGACTTCCACAGCCGTTTGAAACTGTTCCAAGGCATCATCCAACTGCCCCATATTCGCGAGCTGTGCCCCGTAGTCGCAAAGTATGACAGGGTCGTCAGGCGCATCCATGAGCGCTTCCTCAACACGCGCAAGACCGTCCTCTTGGTTGCCTTGCTGAATGAGGTTGATACCGTGGTAATGCACAAGGACCGGCACCTGGCCATGATCGCGCATCAACAGGTTCAGAAGCGTGTCAGCTTCTTTTAGCCGCCCGGCATCCTGATGCTTGAGAACCCGAGTCAGGCCTTCGCGCAGCGTATCATTGCCGTTGGACTGTGTTTTCGTGCTCACGCGGCTTTGCCGTCGGTGAACTGAAGCCGCGCCAAACGGGCGTAAAGACCATCTTCAGCCACAAGGCTGGCATGGGTTCCAAAGGCCGCGATCCTGCCGCCATCCATCACCACAATCCGGTCGGCGCGTTTCACTGTCGCCAAGCGGTGAGCGACAATGATTGTCGTGCGGGTCTTCGAGAGCGCCTCGACCGCGTCCTGCACCGCGCGCTCGCTTTCGGCGTCAAGCGCGCTTGTCGCCTCGTCCAATAGCAAAACAGGCGCATCGCGCAGAATGGCGCGGGCCAGGGCGATCCGCTGGCGCTGACCACCTGATAGCATGACACCCCGTTCGCCCAATTGGGTGTCGTACCCATCGGGCAAGGCGGCGATGAAGTCATGTGCGGCGGCGGCGCGGGCGGCCTCCTCCACCTCGATATCCGTGGCATTGAGGCGCCCGAAGCGAATGTTTTCCATGGCACTTTCGGCGAAAACGACGGGTTCTTGCGGCACCATCGCCATCGCTCCACGCAGATCGGCGCGCGTCAGCTCTCGGATTGGCAGGCCATCAAGAAGGATTTGCCCCGCATCGGGATCGTAGAAGCGTTGCAACAGCTGAATGATGGTGCTTTTGCCCGCTCCGGATGGCCCCACTATTGCAATATTCTCACCGGCTTTGACTGTCAGGTTAACACCGTCAAGCGCAGGAGTTTGCGGCCGTGCGGGGTAGTTGAAGTGCACGTTCTCAAACCGGACTTCACCGCGCACCGGGCGGGGCAGGGGGAGGGGCTGTTCGGGATCTCGCACACGGTCTTGCGCGTGCAGCATTTCAACCAATCGCTCCGTGGCACCCGCGGCGCGTTGCAGCTCGCTCCAGATTTCGGAAAGGGCGGCGACTGCGCCGGCCACCATGATCGAATAAATCAGGAACTGAACAAGCGTGCCCATACTGATGATCTCAGCCCGCACATCCCGCGCCCCGATCCAGAGCACCCCCACAATGCAGGTGAAGACCAGAAAGATCACGATCACGGTAAGTGTGGCGCGCGTCAGGATGCGTTGCTGCGCGGAGCGATAGCTTTGTTCGGTGACAGTGTTGAACTGGTGCTGGCTGTCGGCTTCGTTGGTGAAGGCTTGCACCGTTTGCACGCTTGTCAGCGCCTCGGACGCTTTCCCTGAACTATGCGCGATCCAGTCTTGATTTTCGAGACTTAAACGTCTGAGTTTGCGCCCCATGCCGAGGATCGGAACCAGCACCAGCGGCACAATCAAAAGCACCATCGCTGTCAGCTTTGGCGAGGTGATCAGCATCAGGATAAGCCCGCCCATCAAAAGCAGTGCGTTGCGCAGCGCAACCGAAACGGACGATCCTATGACCGACAGGATCAGCGTGGTATCCGTGGTGATACGCGACAGAACCTCTCCGGTCAGGATGTTCTCGTAAAACGACGGGCTCATGGAAATCACACGCGCAAACACGGCCTTGCGCACATCCGCCACCACCCGTTCTCCGATGCGTGAAACGAGTGCATATCGCAGGCCTGTGCCAAGCGCCAAAAGCCCGGCGAACACGATGGCCACAACGAAATACTGGTCCAGAAGTGCCGTGTCACCTTCAAGAAATGTGTCGATCAAAAGCCCGACCGTAAGGGGCAGGATCAAGGACACACCTGCCGTGACAAGCAGCGCCAGCATGGCTGCAACCATCAGGCCTTTGTAGGGGCGCATGAACGGCCAAAGTTCAGTCAGCGCGCTGACGCGTTTTGACTTCTCTCGTTCAAGATCATCTGCCCCATTCTCGGCCTTGCGTACCATGGGCTTCCCTTTTTGGCTCAGCCTGTAATTTCTGTACTTGGGGTAAGGGCGGGTCAAGCCCTCAAAGCGCCGCGCTCGATGCAATCGACCGCAAGTAGGGCTGAGGCTGCAAAATCGCAAAAAGAAGGGAGTTTCGTTTTTGGAGCGGGCGGCGGGAATCGAACCCGCGTCATCAGCTTGGAAGGCTGAGGTCTTACCACTACACAACGCCCGCAATCCTCAGCACGGCGTATTTCATTGCTCTAGGTACGTCAAGCTTTGGGCGGAAAGCTGACCTTCGCTGCACAGGCCAAACGACACGCGTGTTTGCTTGAAAGCGGACCTTTGCGCTTCGATGCGGACCCTCCTTCACTTGAACGCGCTGCCTGCGGGCTGCATGTCGTTTGACAAGTCCGGTCTACAATGCTCGTCAAAATGAGGCTTGAAACCTCATCTCGCAGGCGAGTTGAGGCCTCCAATTTGATCAGCAGGTTCGATTTCGTCCAGATGTACCAGACCAAGGTCATCCAGAATGGCATACGCTGAGGGAACGACCAGCAAGATCAAAAGGGTCGTCGCGAGCAGGCCGAACGCAATTGACGCGACCAGCGGGATCAGGACCTGAGCTTGAAGGCTGGTTTCGGTCAGGAGCGGCAGAACCCCGACAACCGTTGTCACTGACGTGAGCAGGATCGCACGTGACCGGGCGAGCGCCGCCTTTGGCGCGGCTTCTGCCACGCTCGTGACGCCGGGTTCGTGCTCTGATTTGATGAAGTTCACCAACAGGATAGAGTCGTTGACCACAATCCCTGCTAGCGAAACGAAACCCAGCATGCTTGGCAGCGAGAGGTTCAATCCGAGGGCCATATGCCCAAACACCACGCCGATCAGTGCGAATGGAATAATCACCATCACGACCACTGGCGCGACATAGCTGCGCAGTTGGAAACTGAGGACCAGATAGATGCCAATGAGGCCCAGCAGAAGCCCATTGACCATCGAGTTTATGGTCGTGGCGGCCTCGGCATTCTGGCCTTGGACGTCAAACCCCAGTCCGGGATGGCGCGCCAGCAGCTCCGGCATGAACTGTGCCTCGATGTCACGCACGATTTCATCTGCGTTGGCGACGACCGTATCAACGTCGCCTGTCACGGTCACCGTAGGCACACCGTTGACTTGCTGCATAACGGTATAATCTCGGGCGGGTACAAGCTCGGCCACCACGCCGAACGGCACAAGGCTCCCGTTCGGTGCAAGAAGGGTGAAGTTTTCAAGATCGCTGAGAGTATCGCGATCAAACGTTGAGAGACGCAGGTCGATCTCGTAGGCCTCATCGCCAATGCGCACCTCGCCTGCGTCGACCCCCAGAAAACCCGCGCGCAGCTGCTCGGAGACGCCGCGGGCATCAAACCCAAGACCTGACGCGCCGTTCCGCAGAATAATGCGCATTTCCGGGCGCCCAAGATCAAGGTCGTCTGCAATGTTGAACACTCCGCGATACCGCGCGAGCCAGGCCTGCAAATCGTCAGCGGCTTTGTCCAGCACCGAGAAGTCCTCGTGTTGAAGGCGCATCTCAATCGCCCGACCCGCGGGGCCGAGGGCGGGTTC
>JBCBWJ010000302.1:0-4326 GCA_039817165.1 Pseudomonadota bacterium
GCTCCTTTCGCATTAAACACGACCCATATAAAGATAACACAAATGGGTTGTCGACACCCTTTTCACGATAACGAGACGAAAAACCGAGCGTCAGGTCAAGAGTCTCTGAGGTGTTGCTCAGTTAACACTCATTCCCCTCTTTTCGGCCTCAAAATGGTCATAATCCGCTCATTTCACGGTGGATTTCAGAGGATTCGCGGGCAACATCCCGCGCGTCAACGGGACATACTGGGCAACTTTTCCCTCGATGAGGCTTTAAAAAACGCCGTGTTGATGCGAGTTTGGCGGAAAAGGCGTTCTGGTTCAAAGAATCCCTACCCCTCATCAAAGAGATCGTGAGCCAGTTCCAGAGCATCGATCAACGTGTCCACTTCGCCCTCGGTGTTATAGAGACCAAAGGATGCGCGGCAGGTCGCGTTAAGGCCCAAATGGTCCATCAAAGGTCCCGTGCAATGCTGGCCAGCCCGCACGGCAACGCCCTTTTTATCCAGGATCGTCGAGATGTCATGGGCATGCGCCGCCCCATCAAGCGTGAAAGAAAAAATAGCGGCCTTGTCCGGCGCATTGCCCTGAACCTGCAACCAGTTGAGCCCTGACAGCTTAGCTGCGGTATAGTCTCGCAACTGGTCTTCGTGGGCGGCCACATTGTCCATGCCCAAGTCCATGAGATATTCAAGCGCAACGCCAAGCCCGATCGTTTGAACGATACCGGGAGTGCCTGCCTCGAACTTCATCGGTGGGTCGTTGTACACAACCGCATCGCGGGTCACCTCTTTGATCATGTCCCCGCCACCCAGAAAGGGGCGCATCTCGGAGAACCGGTCCTCATGGACAAAAATCGCACCAGACCCAGACGGACCATAAAGCTTGTGACCCGTGATCGCGTAAAAATCGCATCCCAGATCATCAAGGTCGACGGGCATATGCACCGCCGCCTGACTGCCATCGATCATCGTCGCCACACCGCGCTCTCGTGCGGTCGCGCACAGTGTCTTGATATCCACCTTGGTGCCCAGAACGTTCGACAAATGCGAGATCGCCAAAAGTTTGGTCTTCGGGCCAATCGCGTCGATGATCCGCTCCACATCGAGGCTGCCATCAGGTTCTATATCCACCCATTTGAGCACCACACCCTGCCGTTCGCGTAAAAAATGCCAAGGCACAATGTTGGCGTGATGCTCCATCACAGACAGCACGATCTCATCACCGGCCTGCATTCGGGGCATGGCCCAACTGTGCGCCACCATGTTGATGCCTTCGGTGGTCCCGGAATTGAGCACGATCTGACGCTCATCGGCCACGCCAAGAAAACGCGCCAAAATCCCGCGCACCGCCTCGTACTTCTCTGTCGCGATGTTCGAAAGCGTGTGAAGCCCCCGATGTACATTCGCGTATTCATGCGCATAGGCATGGTTGATCGCGTCAATCACCACCTGCGGCTTCTGCGCAGATGCACCATTGTCGAGATACACCAACGGCTTTCCATTCACCTCTCGGCTCAGGATCGGGAAATCTGCACGGACTTTATCGATGTCAAACATTGGGCGCTGCTCCGAGGCCAAAGGCCGCCAGCAGGGAGGCCACAATTGTCATGAGGAAAGAAAACGCAAGAAACCCGGCGATACACACCCCCAGGGCCCTGAACATACTGTCAAAATCTGCAGCGGCGTCGACAAAAGCCACAACCGCCCAAAGGCCCCAAAAGAACGCGACAAGCATGCACAGCGCTCCGATCGCTGGAATAATCAACGAGACAAGCGTAAATACCACCGCCAAGATCAGTGTCACAACCTGCAGCCAGATCATAACCGAAAGCATATCGCGCACGTCCCCCTCACCGCCGATGAACCGGCTGACCCAGTGCAGGATATAGACCGTGACAATCGACTGCCCCCAGCTGATCAGCGCAAAGAGGATCGGGGAGTGGTACGCGGGTGAGCTGCGGATGACCTCGCCCAATTGATCGTCGGGGATGGGCGAAATCTGAAAAAGCCCGGACACCAACAGGGACAGGATCACCGCCATCAGCATCAAGGCGATCCAAAGACCCTGCATCGGCAGATTGAGCGCGATCACCTCCCGCCCCCCACGACGCGGGTCGGTAAGTGTCGTTTTGAAAAGTGTCTTGAACGTCTCAAAAGTCATGCGCCTATTCAGATCCCCATCCGGCTTCGCGCATGTTGGACAGCCAGAACCAGCCAAACACGACAAGCCAAATCAAACCGACGGCCGTCAGTCCAGCCCCCGGACCGATAAACCCGGCCACCAATCCATGCAACAAAATCAGGGGGCTCGCCGCAAGATAAGACCAAAACATCGCAATCCGGCTGTCATAGGCCGTGCCGCGTGCCCCGAAAGCACGGCAGACCAGATGGGCGATGAAAGCCAACACATAAAAGGCAAGCGGGGCTATGAAGATCCATCCCATCAAGGCACCACCCAGAAACGGCTGCAGCTCCGTTTCCTGCAAATGCGCCTCGCGCGCCAGCCTGGGCCACTGACCGACAAAAGTGATCAGGCAACCGGCCATCAACGTGGCCAGCGCCCTGCCCTCATGCTCGCCCAACGACAAAAGCCGCCGCATGACGCGACGCGGCCCGCGATACGTCGCCACAATGTCCGTCGTGACAGGCATCAGCCGCGCCGCCGCGCCAGCCAAGCTTCCAGACGGACAACGATTTCCTCGCGCAGAACGTCGCTTTCGATTTCGTCCACCGCCTCTGCCAAAAACGCAAGCGTCATCAAATCTGTGGCTATGTCCTTTGGCACTCCCCGCGCGCGCAGGTAAAACAGCCCCTCTTCATCAATGGCCCCACTGGTGGATCCATGCGAACAAGCCACGTCATCGGCATAAATTTCCAACTCGGGCTTTGCCAGAAACTGACTGTCATCATCGAGCAAAAGCGACTGGCTGATCTGGTAGCCGTCGGTCTTTTGCGCGTCCGGCTGAACCAGGATTTTGCCCTGGAATACGCCCGTCGCGCCGTTGCGCAGAACCTTCTTGAACACCTGGCGGCTTTCGCAATTCACCGCATCATGGGTGATGAACACCGTGTCGTCGTGGTGAAAATCCCCGTCCCCCACGCAAGCACCCGCCACATGGGCCGCCGCGTCGTCGCCGGTCAATTCGAGGACGCATTCGTTGCGCGTGAGCACCCCGTTGGCGGTCAGCGTGAAGGATTTGAACGTGCTCTCTGTCCCAAGACGGCCAAACATGTGCGTCACAGCGCGGCGTTCATGATCACGCCCTTGGGTCCGCACATGGTGGAAAGCCGCACCATCCGCCACGTCCACTTCCATCACCTTGTTGAACCGCGCCGCCGCCGGGCCGTTTTCCAGCACGGTCAGATCCGCGTCTTTTTCCAGCTTGATGACGTGGTGGAGGATCGCGTCGGATGTTTCCGATTTATGGTGATAAATCAGGTTCACAGGTTTGCTGACCTTCTCTGACACACGGATCAGGATGCCATCACTGGCCAAGGCTGTGTTGAGCGCCGCCAAAGGTCGTTCAACCGGATCTTGCCCTCGCGCCTCAAGCACGCCGTAAAGATCCTTGGCCCAGTGAATATCAATGTCAGAGGCCGTGCTCAGACGTTCAATCTGAATGCCCGAAAGCATCAGGTCATCGCTGGCCGCCTCATCGAACACGCCGTCGACAAATACGATCTTGAGCCTGTCCACCGCGTGATACATCGGCTCGTCGTTGGGATCATGAAAAACCTGTGCTGCTGGCGCGCTTGGACGCACCAACGTATCGGGGCGGGTGTATTTCCAGTACTCGTCGCGCCGTTCCGGCAGGCCCATGCTGCGCACACGGTCCATGGCCGCGGTGCGGGCCTGTTTCAACCATCCCCCGCTGGCTGGGATCTTGACCGCGGCAAGTCGGGCGTCGGTCGCTGCCTGTTTCTTCTCGGCCAAGGCCATCACGCCACCTCCGCGAGGATGTCGGCATAACCGTTCTGTTCCACTTCAAGCGCCAGTTCAGGCCCGCCGGTCTTGACGATCCTTCCATCGGACATGATGTGCACGACATCAGGTTTGATGTGATCGAGAAGCCGCTGGTAGTGGGTGATGACAAGAAAACCGCGTCCCGCGTCGCGCAGAGCATTCACCCCTTCGGAGACAAGTTTCATCGCGTCCACGTCAAGGCCTGAATCCGTCTCATCAAGGATGCACATCTTCGGCTCCAGCAGCGCCATCTGTAGGATTTCATTGCGCTTTTTCTCACCACCCGAGAAACCCACATTGACCGGGCGCTTCAACATGTCGGCGTCGATCTTCAACGTCTTGGCCTTTTCGCGCACGACCTGAAGGAACTCCTTGGCG
>JBCBWJ010000303.1:0-4324 GCA_039817165.1 Pseudomonadota bacterium
CCCGCACATGCGCCTCTTTGATCAGATCGAGACGCGCATGACGCAATATGTCATGGATGCGCTTGGCGTGGACCGCGCGCGCGCCGATCACCTGCGCACGCACTATTGGGCCCAATACGGCACCACGCTCGCGGGCTTGATGCGCGAACATGACGTGGATCCAAGCCCCTATCTGACAGATGTGCATGACATTGATTTCGGCGTGCTTGACCCTGATCCCGTCCTGGCCGCCCGCCTGCGCGACCTGCCGGGGCGGCGCATTGTCTACACCAATGGCTGCGCGCCCTACGCCGAACAGGTGCTTGCGGCGCGGGGCCTCTCGGGTCTTTTTGATGCGATCTACGGCGTCGAACACGCGGGCTTTCTGCCCAAGCCCGAACGCGCGGCCTTCGAGACCGTCTTTGCCCGCGACGGCGTGACGCCAGAACGCTCCGCCATGTTTGAAGATGAGCCGCGCAACCTCGCCGTGCCTCACGCGATGGGCATGCGCACAGTGCTGGTGGCCCCCAACCGCCCCGACCGCCCCGACGGCGCCCATATTGACTTCCATGCAGAGGACCTGACCCATTTTCTGGGCCTGCTCTAAGGCCGGATGCGGCAATCCGCGCGTGGTTTGTGCGCCCTGGCCAACCACCTTACGAGCAGTGCAAAAGGACACGACCATGACCACCCAAACCTATGACATCGTGATCTCCGGTGCGGGCATTGCCGGCCTGTCGGCTGCTTGTGCGTTGGGGCAGGCGGGGTGGCAAGTCCTGTGCGTCGACCCCACAGAACCCATAACAAATAGCACCGCAAAGGGCGCTGATCTGCGCACCACCGCGATCTTGCAACCGGGGCGTCAGGTGCTCGAAGAGGCGGGCGTCTGGGACCGTCTGGGGGACCGCCCGAGCGCGCTGCAGATCATGCGCATCGTGGATGCCGGCGGGGTAGAGCCAGCGCCGCGTGTCGTGCGCGAATTTGATGCAGCCGATATCTCGGATCGTCCTTTTGGTTGGAACGTGCCCAATTGGCTTTTGCGCCGCGAGATGGTCGCACGCGCCGCCGAGATTGCCACCCTTGAGATCCGTACAGGTGTCGGGGTCGCCTCAGTGCTGACCCGTGAACGCGAAGCCCGCATACGGTTCAGCGATGGCACTTCTGCGCGCTGCAGCCTTCTGATCGCGGCCGACGGGCGCGCCTCGCCCGTGCGCCAGGCTGTGGGCATCCCCGTGACCACCACGCGCTACGGTCAAAAGGCGCTCGCCTTCGCCGTTACCCACGATCTGCCTCACGACAGTGTCTCAACAGAGATCCATCGCTCCGGTGGCCCTTTCACGCTGGTCCCATTGCCCGATCACGATGGACGGCCCTGCTCGGCCGTGGTCTGGATGGAACGCGGGGTCGAGGCGCAGCGTCTCATGGACTTGCCCGTGCCTGCATTCGAGACGGAAATGACCGCGCGCAGCTGTGCGCTGCTGGGGCCACTGACGCTTGCCTCGCGCCGTACAATCTGGCCGCTCATCAACCAGATCGCCGCACGCATGTCAGGCGAGCGGGTGGCTTTGATGGCAGAGGCTGCCCACGTCGTGCCGCCCATCGGGGCGCAGGGCTTGAACATGTCTTTGGCGGATCTGAGCACCTTGCTCGATCTGTCCCGCAATCAGCCGGACACTCTCGGTGACCGTGCCATGCTGGAGGCCTATCACAAACGTCGTTATTCCGAGATTGCGGTGCGGGTTGCGGGCATTGATATTCTAAACCGGGCGTCCATGGCCGAGGGTCAACGTCTGCGCGATGTCCGTGCGCGCGGGCTGGATGCGCTCTACAATTTGGCTCCGGTTCGACGCATGCTAATGCAACTGGGCCTTGGTATGCGCAGCCCCGCGGCATAATCCCCCCGCGATTTGGACAGGCGGATCAGGCGGCATCCTCTGCGCGCTGACCTTGTCCGAGACACGCCTGCCTCTCCCCCTCATGGGCCCCGCTGCCATTGGATGCGGCATCGCCATGGGTTTGGAAGAACGCAACTTTTGACAACATGTGCTCTGTACTTTTGGACAGAACCACCGCCGTGGATTGATTGGTGTCGGCCATACGCTGGTTGGTTTCGGCCGTCATTTTGAAATCTTCGAACTGTGCTGCGACCGAGGCCACCCCGGCGGATTGCTCTTGGCTCAGCGCGGCTATGGCACTCATCGCCTCAACCACATTGGTGATTTCCTCGCTGATGGCGCGCAAGGACGCATTGGTGTCCCGAACCGAACCAGCCGCGTCACGCACCTGATCCACGCTCTTCGTGATCATCTCACCAATAGTCATGGCCGCCTCTGACACACGCCGGGCAAGGGCGCGCACCTCTTGTGCGACAATGGCAAAGCCGCTGCCTGCGGACCCAGCCCGAGCGGCCTCGACCGACGCGTTCAGCGCAAGGATATTTGTCTGAAAGGCGATCTCGTCGATCAGGTTGACAATGTCTGCAATGTCTTTGGATCCGGTCTCGACGCGCGCCATGGTGTCGGCCGTGCGATCTATGGTTTCCACGCTTGCGAGGGTCTGTTGCGCGACGGTTTGCGCGGCGACCGCAGCCTCCTGCGCGGCATCTGAATTGCGGGCCACGCTGACCGACAGATCCGCCATTATGGTCCGGCTTTCCTCTACAAGCGCGGTCTGCTGTGTCGTGCGGGCGGACAAATCCGCGGCACCCGATGAAATCCCTTCGACGGCACGGTCGATCTGTCGGGCCGACGTCTGAACATCACTCACGATGTCACCCACGCGCACCATCGAACTGGACACACCGGTGGTGACGTCCCCGAACAGCCCCTCATAGGATTGTTCCGTGCGGTAGGTGAGAATGCCGTCTTTCAACGCCGCCACTGACCGTTCAACATCCCGGGCAAAACCCGAAACGATACCGCAAAGTCGCGTCACCCCTTCCACCAGAGCTTTTGTGCCGGCATCGACCGTGTCATCGGGCGGTTGGATGGTGTGGGTGAAGTCACCCAAAGCGGCGGCTGACACCACCTCATCGACTTGGGCGATCAGGCGCTCATTGGTGGCAAGACGCGCGGCACGGTTCGCCCGCGCTTGCCGCTCCGCATCGCGCAACGACTCGATGCCCTTGGTCAGCGCGCCAATCTCGTGGCGTCTCGCAAATCCGTCCAACGAAAAGGTCACATTGCCGCTGGCCAGTTGCTCCAGAACGCCGACGGTCTTGTGGATTGGGCGGACCACCTTGAACTGAACGACGAAAAAGGCCGCGACGCTGCCCAGAAGCGAAAGAATGATCACCGCCCCGGACGCAAACAACCTTTTGCGCGCCTGCGCCATGCCGGCCTCTTCGAGCTCAACCACAACATCAAATGTTCGGTCACGAAAGGTCTCAATGCCGTCGAGCGCCTCGGTCGTGATCTCAAACCACGTTTCCGGCCGGGCAAAGCCGGGGAACGGTTCGCCATTGATGCCGGCATCCACAATGGCTGCGCGCTGGCTCTCGTATGTCCCGGAAATAGTTGCAACAAGCGTGGCCGCCGGACCGCTCAGGCGGGGCAAATCCTCCGCCGTCAATTGAGTGATCTGATCCATGGCCTGTCGGTATGTTGCACCGTGACCTGCCAGAACGGCTACGCGCCGGGTTTCAAACGATTTGCGCGTCGCCAATAGCGCAGCCAGCGCAACAGCATCCTCGGCCAACGCTGTTTTCAGCCTGACGGTTTCCTCGGTCAGGCGTGCAAGTGTGGGATTGTCCTGTCCCATCGACGCGGCCTCTGTGCGAAAGATGTCTTCGAACCCGCGCGATGCGCCCAACCAAGTGTCAGCGACCGACATGTCGCGAATCATGGCTGAATTTTCTGCCGCCTCCAGCGCGTCAAGCCGCGCGCCGCGGTAGCTGGCAAGCGCGTCTTCCACATGCTGCAGCAAGCTGTCGCTCTGCTTGCGGATACCGGAGGTGATGATCGCATCTGTTGCGGCGAACCCCGCCACGATGTCGGCGCGTTGCGGCGCACTGACCTGGCGAGAGGACACAACAGTCGCATAGAGCCGCAACCGTTCCGCCGTCAGCGCGCTGTTGATTGTCTTGAGGTCGAGCAATTGAGGCACCGCTTCCCGTGCCTTCTGAGCGAGGGCGCGATGGGACAGGGCCGCATTGAACTGCAAGCCTGCCAAAGCGATCACAGCCCCGCACAGGCCAAGCATTAAAAGCGTCAGAAGTGTTTTAAAGGACATGTGTCATCCTCGGGTCTTGGGCGCTCATTGGTCCGGATCAAAGTGCCGCATAGAGCAGGACGGCATTGTTGATTTCTTTCAAAAGCAGGTTGTTGTCCTGCGCGACCCGTTCAAT
>JBCBWJ010000304.1:0-4289 GCA_039817165.1 Pseudomonadota bacterium
ATGTTGCCTGGACGCGGCCGTCAGACGAAATGCATTCAACCAAATCCGTGGGCGTTCCTCTCTGGCATGAGGCTCAGAGGCACCTGCGATGCGAAGACGGAACACAGAGGAGTGCGCATGCCAGACGACAAATTGTACTTGCCGGAACATTTTGACGGCACCACCGTGTCGCAGGTCGCGGCCGAACTGCTCAAACGCCGCGGGCAAGCTGTGGAATTGAATGCAGAGAAGGTCAAAACCGCTGGGGCGCTCGGCCTTCAGGTCTTGGCCTCTACGCATCTGCAATGGCAGCAGGACGCCCTGTCGTTCGAGGTTGTGAATGCCTCCGATGATCTGGTCCAGGCCACCCAAACCCTTGGGCTTTCGCCGGCCGACCTGGGCGTTACGGATCGGCAGGTGGCGTCATGAGCCTGAGGATCCTTGCCATCGATGATTCCCGCACCATGCGAAACCTCTTGAAGGCGACGCTGTGCCCGGCTGGTTTTGATGTCGACATCGCGGAAGATGGAGAAGACGGCCTGAAGCGCTTTGACGACAGCGATCCCGACGTGGTGATCACTGATATCAACATGCCGCGGCTGGACGGGTTCGGCTTTATCGAGGCCGCCCGCCAACGCAAGCGGGAACGCGTGGTGCCTATCTTGGTGCTGAGTACCGAATCCGGAGACGACATGAAAGCGCGCGCGCGGGCCTCCGGGGCAAGCGGTTGGATCGTGAAGCCGTTTGACGAGGAAAAACTGCTGTGGGCGATCGAACGCGTCGCAAGCAAGGGATAATGGCATGAGCGGCTCGGACAAAGAAGACTTTCGCAGCAGTTTTTTCGAGGAGTGTGAAGAGCTTCTGGAAATGACGCAGGACGGCCTCGATTCGATGGCCGATGATCCCAACGACGCCGAGGCCGTGAACAGCGTGTTTCGCGCTGTCCATTCGATCAAAGGCGGCGCCGGGGCGTTTGGCCTCGAAGCGGTTGTCGATTTCGCGCACAAGTTTGAAACCGCCATGGACGCGATCCGCTCAGGCACGGCAGATCTCAGCGATGACATGCTGGATCTGTTCCGGATGTGCGGTGACAACTTGTCAGATCTGTGGCGAATGCGCGCAGTGGCGACAACAGCCCGATCGAGGCCTCCGCACAGTTGGAAGAGCGATTGCTGGAGATCACCGGTGACATTGCCGAAGACGGAGACGCGCCTGAATTCAACCCGGTCACGCTCGATCTGGATGCAGACCTTTCTGACGGGGATCGCCCGGCGGGCTATGAGGTCACGTTCCGCGCGGGTGCAGAGCTCTTCAAAGGGGGCAATGAACCTGCAGCCCTGTTTGTTGCGCTGCGTCGGTTGGGGAATGTGACGGTTCGTGCGTCTCTTGATGATGTGCCACCGTTGTCGGACTTGGATGCAATGGATTGTGCCATCTCCTGGACGCTTTCGATTGAGACCGATAAGAGCCAAGCTGATATCGAGGATGTCTTTGAATTTGTTGAGGATTGCTGTGATCTGTCCATCGAGGAGATACGCCTGCCTTCCCCCGGCGTTTCGGAGGTTGAGGATGCCGGTGAAGGGGGCGATATGGACCCCGCTTCGCTTGACATGCCGGACCTCAGCGACCTGGTGACCGAACTGGGCGGTGGGAAGAGCGCAGATGATGCCACCGCCGACAGCCCCCTGGCCGCGGATGGTGCCGCAGAAGGGAATGACACGGTACCACCGGCAAAGAGCGCAGAGAAAAAACCCAAATCCTCCGACACGATCCGCGTGGACCTTGAACGGATCGACAAGCTGATCAACCTCGTGGGCGAGCTTGTCATCAAGGAGGCAATGCTGTCGCAATCCGTAGATGAGCTTGATATCGCTCGTGGATCGGGTGTTTCGGCCGCGCTGGACAGTCTCAAGCAGATTGCCAGCGAGATTCAGGAAGGCGTGATGGCCATCCGGGCGCAACCGGTGAAACCGATGTTCCAGCGCATGGCACGGATCGTCCGAGAGGCGGGCAACGCCACGGGCAAACGCGTGCGTTTTGTGACAATCGGCGACTACACCGAGGTCGACAAGACAGTGATCGAGCGGCTGGTTGACCCGCTGACGCACATGATCCGAAACGCGATCGATCACGGGCTTGAATCGCCGGACAAGCGCAAGGACGCGGGCAAACCCGTGGAAGGCACCATAACGCTGAGTGCCGCGCACCGATCTGGAAGGGTCTTGATTGACGTGGTCGATGATGGCGGAGGCATCAACCGGGAGGTGGTGCGCAACCTTGCGGTGGAGCGTGGCCTCATTCAGGACACCGACACGCTGACCCCGGCGGAAATTGACAATCTGCTGTTCATGCCAGGTTTTTCGTCCAAGACGGAGGTGTCAGAGCTGTCGGGCCGCGGCGTTGGTCTCGATGTTGTGCGCAGTGCCATTCAGAAACTGGGGGGGCGCGTGGCCATCCACTCAGAACCAGGTGAAGGCGCGACTTTTTCCATCAGCCTGCCGCTCACGCTGGCCGTTCTGGAAGGCATGGTGGTTGAGGTCGGCGGCGAAACGATGGTGGTTCCGATCTCGTCGGTGCAGGAAACCGTTCGCCCCACGGAAGAGGATCTGGACCGGCTGGGCGTGGGCAGCGTGGTGTTGCGCAATCGCGGCGAGCTTGTGCCGGTGGTCGATCTCGGGGCGTTTTTCGGGTTCCGAAGAGCACCGGAGACCTTGGAAGATCACGTGCTTTTGTTGATCGCCTCTGATCAGGGGCCCCGATACGCCCTCGTCGTCGACGCGATCCAGGATCAGCGGCAGGTCGTGATCAAGAGCCTTGAGACGAACTATCAACAGATCAGCGGTGTGGCCGCGGCCACGATCCTGGGCGACGGGCGCATTGCCCTGATCATTGATGCAGACACGATCATGCGGGATCTGGGATCAGGTGGTCCCGGCGAGAAACCAATGAAAATGGCGGGTTAGACATGCAAGAAGCAATTTTAGAAAGCGCAGAACGTGATTTGGAAGTCGTGGCGTTTCGTGTCGCGGGGCAGGATTTCTGCTTTGATCTGGCCTCGGTCCGCGAAATTAGAGGCTGGACGTCGACCACCGCACTGCCCCATGCGCAGCCTTACGTCAAAGGCGTGATCAATTTGCGCGGTTCGGTCGTTCCTGTAATCGACCTTTCGCAACGGTTGGGCTTTGGCGCCGCCGATCCTGGCGCGCGCCACGTGATCATCATCGCGGTGGTGGCCGATCAGACCGTCGGTCTGCTGGCGGAGGTGGTGTCGGACATTCTGACGGTCACAGAAAGTGAACTGCAGCCGATTCCAGACATTGTGGATGAAACAGTGCGGCAGTTCATTTCTGGTGTGTTGATCCAGGATGACAAGATGATTCGACGTCTCGAACTGGCCATGATCCTGGAGCAAGAGGGGCGTCATGCCGCCTGAACCTTGCGCACCTGCGGTCGATCCTTCGAAAACATCCAGAGCCCTTGGTCTGGATGGCACCGCCTTTGCGCGGGCGGCCGATCTTGTGCGGTCGGAGTGTGGGATCAAGCTGAGCGAGGCGAAAAGCAACCTGATCGTGTCGCGTCTCGGGCGGCGGGTGAAGACCCTCAACTTCCACGATTTCCACGCCTATCTGGATTTCGTCGAAGGCAAAGGTGGGCAGAAGGAAAGGCGCAAGATGACCTCACTTCTGACCACCAATGTGACGCGGTTCTTTCGGGAGCCGCATCATTTCGACAGCCTGCGGGAGGATGTTTTGCCGGCTCTGGTGGCGAAAGCCAAGCGCGGTGGCGCCGTGCGGATCTGGTCGGCTGGGTGTTCTTCCGGAGAAGAGCCGCTGAGCATTGGCATGGAAATTTTGAAACTATGTCCAGATGCGCCAGATATGGATATGCGCATCCTCGGTACGGATCTGGATCCGGTCAGCCTGCAAACAGCGCGCAACGCAACCTATGGCAAGACCGCTCTTGAAAAAGTGCCTGGAGACCTGCGCGCGCGGTACTTCGAACCGGTTGGGGATGGTCAGAACCTTTGCGCTTCGGCCCGGTTGCGCGCTCTGGCCACCTATGCGGAACTGAACCTGATGGAACCTTGGCCCATGCAGCGGTCATTCGACGTCATCTTTTGCCGAAACGTTATGATCTATTTCGACAATGCCACGCAGGCGATGCTCTGGCCGCGCTTTGCCGAGGCATTGATGCCGGGCGGGATGCTGTTCATCGGTCATTCCGAGCGGTTGCACGGCCCGGGCGCGCAGCGTTTCAAACCCTCGGGTATCACCCAATACAGGCGCAACTGACCCATTGACCGGTCGGCC
>JBCBWJ010000305.1:0-4270 GCA_039817165.1 Pseudomonadota bacterium
CCTCGCGGCGGCAGAGGTCGGTGGCCGCGGTCATCACCGCCGCACTCGCCCCGGCCACGCCATGCGCCAGCGCCACCTCGGGCGGATGGCCCTGCGCCAGCGCCAGCAACCCCTGCCGCACATGCACCCGCGCCTGAAACCGCCGGTGGCGCAAAAACACCGCCAACACCCCGCGCCCCGGCGCAAACAGCAACGACAGGGCAAACACAGCAAAGGCGATCAGCACAATGATCGGCCCCGTCGGCAAATCCGGGGCCGAGGCCGACAGGGCCGCGCCCACATAGCCCGACACACCGCCCACCCCGGCGGCAATCGCCACAACGCGCTCCACCCGGTCGCTCCAGAACCGCGCGGCCACCGCCGGAATGATCAAAAGCGCCACGATCAGGATCAGCCCGACCACCTTCAACCCCACCACCGTGATGGCCAGCGCAAGCCCCATCATCGCCAGCTCCGTGCGCCGCACTGAGGTGCCCGTGGCGCGCGCATAATCGGGATCAAACGCCACCAGCGCCATGGGCCGATGCAACACGCCCATCACCGCCAACACAACCACGCCGCCCACCGCAATGATCACCGCCTCGTTCCACAGCATCCCTGCCGTGGAGCCCAGCAAAAACCCTTCCAGCCCGGCCTGCCGCCCTGCCTGCATCGACTGAATGACCGTGAGCAGCACAATCCCCAGCCCGAAAAACACCGACAACACCGCCCCGATGGCCGCGTCCTCGGTCAATCGCGTGCGATGGGTCAGCCAACTCACACAGAGCAACCCAATCCACGCCGACAGGGCCGAGCCAATCAGCAAACCGGGCAAAGACCGCCCATCCCCGCCCAGCAGCACCATCGCGATGAACGCCAGCCCAATCCCGGGCAAGGTCGCATGGCTGATCGCGTCACTGACCAACGCGCGTTTTCCAACGTAAAGAAAAGTCCCAACAGCGCCCGCCGTGAGGCCCAACAGGGCCGCACCGATCGTCACCAGCGTGGCGTTATAGCCAAGCTGCAGGGTGAGCGCTTCGAAAAGCATGAAAGGCCGGTCTCACCCGGCCACGCGCATCTGCGCGGTCGCCAATCGCCCGCCATAGGCGCGGTCTAAATGGGTCTTGGTAAAGGCCTCTGCGACCGGGCCTTCCGCCACCTTGGTGGTGTTGATCAGCAGCACGCGGTCAAAATACTCCGGCACCGTGGCCAGGTCATGATGCACGGCCACAACCGTCTTGCCTTGCCGCTTCACCTCTTGCAGCACCGCAATGATGGCCTTTTCCGTGGCCGCATCCACGCCCGCAAACGGCTCATCGAGCAGGTAAAGATCCGCGTCCTGCGCCAGGGCGCGCGCCAGAAACACCCGCTGTTGCTGTCCGCCAGACAGCTGCCCGATCTGGCGATCCGCAAACCCGTCCATGCCGACCCGCTCCAGACAGGCCATCGCCTGGGTCACATGCCGCGCCCGCAACCGGCCCAAAAGACCCAATTGCCGATAGAGCCCCATCGTCACCACATCAATCACGCGCGTCGGAAAATCCCAGTCCACGCTGCTGCGTTGCGGCACATAGGCCACCCGCGCACGCGCCTCCTTCATGGTCTGTCCAAAAAACGTGACCTGACCCGAAAGCGGCGTGACAATCCCGAGGGCAGCTTTCAACAGCGTGGATTTGCCGGCGCCGTTCGGCCCGACAATCGCGGTCATCGCACCCGGCTCAAACGTGGCATCGACCGAAAACACCGCCGGTTTTTCCCCGTAAGACACCGTCAGCCCCCGGATCGCCAGCGGCGCATCCTTGCGCGCCTCAAGCGGGGTCAGAACTCCATGATCTGCGGCCAGCGTGACGTTCATGTTCTCAAGCTTTCCTTATCCACCGGCCGACAATTTGCCGTCCATCCCACCAGAGGGCACGTCGCCCCCAAGAGCACCGGCAATCGTCGTCACATTGTGATCAATCATGCCGACATAAGTCCCTTCATAGGTCCCCGGCGCGCCCATCGCGTCGGAGTAAAGCTCGCCGCCGATCCGGACCTCATGACCCTTCGCCGCGGCCCCCTCAATCAGCGCCTTGATGTTTCGATCCGACACCGAAGTCTCCACAAAGACCGCGCGAATGTCGCGCTCCACCAACAAATCAACCAGCTCTGCAATCCGGTCCAAACCCGCCTCGGACTCGGTCGAAATGCCTTGAATGCCCATCACCTCGAAGCCGTAATCACTGCCGAAATAGCCAAAGGCGTCATGCGCCGTCAGCAACACGCGCGCCTCTTGCGGCACCGTGGTCAGCGCTTGGGTGGTGTAGTCGCCCAACCGCTCGATCTCGTCGATATAGGCCGTGGCATTGGCCTCAAACATGGCCGCGTGATCCGGGGCCACGTCGCTCAGCGCCGCCGCCACACCGCGCACCACATCCGCCCACAGCGCGGGCACCATCCAGACATGCGGATCAAAGCGCCCGTCATAGTCCTCATGCGCGATCAGCTTGTCCCGTGCCACGCTCTCGCCCACCGCAACAACCGGCTTTTTCGCCGCCAGCTCCAGCAGCAGCTCTTCCATCTGCGCCTCAAGATACAGCCCGTGCCACAGCACCAGATCGGCGCGGTTCATCGCGACAATATCGGTGCGCGTCTGACGGTAGGCATGCGGGTCCACACCCGGCCCCATCAGCGTTTGCACATCCACAGCTGTCCCGCCCACGATCATCGCCGCATCCGCGATCATACCCGTGGTCGCCACAACGCTCAAACGCTCGGACGCGGCCCAAACGGGTGTCGCGACCGCCAAGGGCAGCGCGGCTGTAAGTTTCAGAATGTGCCGACGGTTGAACGCCATTTGGACCTCTAGCATGTACCTGCGTATGAATATGAGAGTCATTCTCAACTTGTCAATGCAGTTGCGACTTATTCTCAATTAAATCTGAAGGGCAACGCCCTCAAATTGAACCCCAATTTGGGGTTTCGCCCTTGGAAACTTACCCCAAAACGCACATTTCCCGCGCTTGCCTATTTTACGGGCACATGTCACGCTCGGGGACATCCGCCCCAACCGCCCAAAGTCATGACCACCCAAACCCATCCTCACACGGCCCCCACCAAAGCCCCGTCTGCGCAGCTGCCCCAAACGCTGGTGCCGCGCAACGACGGGATGGATCTTGACCTCGACTGGGTAGCGCAAATCCGCGCCAACCGCTCTGCCATTGAACGCCGCGCCGCCAGCCTCCCCGCCCGCCGCAGTGTCAAGAAAGACCACCAGGCGGCGTGGCTCTGCCGGGCGATATCCTGCATTGATCTGACCACGCTGTCGGGCGATGACACCGAAGGCCGGGTGCGCCGTCTCTGCGCCAAAGCCCGCCAGCCGGTGCGCGCCGATCTGCTCACCGCGTTGGGCATGGAGGACCTCACCGTGGGCGCTGTCTGCGTCTATCACGACATGATCGCGCCTGCTCTCACCGCCCTAAAAGGCACGCACATCCCAGTCGCCGCGGTCTCCACCGGCTTTCCCGCAGGCCTCTCGCCACTGCCCCTGCGCATCGCCGAAATAGAGGCAAGCGTGGCTGCCGGTGCCCGCGAAATTGACATCGTGATCTCGCGCCGCCACGCTCTCACCGGCAACTGGACCGCCCTCTATCAAGAACTCCGCGCCTTCCGCGCCGCCTGCGGTCCCGCGCATATGAAGGCCATCCTCGCCACCGGCGAACTGGGCAGCCTGCGCACTGTGGGCCGCGCCTCGCTCGTGGCCATGATGGCCGGCGCGGATTTCATCAAAACCTCCACCGGCAAGGAACCCGTCAACGCCACGCTGCCGGTCACCCTGGTCATGCTGCGCGCGATCCGCGACTACCACGCGCGCACCGGGCTCCGCGTGGGCTACAAACCCGCCGGCGGCATTTCCAAGGCCAAGGACGCACTCACCTACCTCTCTGTGATCAAAGAAGAATTGGGCGATCCCTGGCTCCATCCGGATCTCTTCCGCTTCGGCGCCTCCAGCCTTCTGGGCGACATAGAGCGCCAACTGGAACACCACCTCACCGGCGCCTATTCGGCGGGATGGCGCCACGGCATAGGCTAGCGCTGTCACCGCGCGCAAAATACACTACGCTCGAGCCCAGAAAGGCCAAAGAGACGCCCATGAGCATCCAGCAGATCTATGAAACGATGGACTACGGCCCGGCCCCCGAAAGCGCCGGAGAGGCGCTCGCCTGGATCGTCGATCAGGGCGGGCGTTTTGGCCAGTTCATCAACGGCCGCTTCACCGATCCCGGCCCCGGCTTTGACACCCAAAACCCCG
>JBCBWJ010000306.1:0-4259 GCA_039817165.1 Pseudomonadota bacterium
AACGACGCCCTTGCGGAGGGGGTCGATACCAAAGGTCTCGAACTGTTTCAGATCCAGCATCTGGTGCGTGATGCTGACGATGAGAACGTCGATGCCCGCCACACGCAGCACCGCCGTCGGGCCAAAGCTGCGCTCAAGGCCGCCAAGGATCGGACCGCTGCCCACGACGCGGCCGTCGCCGGTCCACTCGACTGTGCCGGTAACGGTCAACGGGCCGCCGCCAAACGCCGGTGCGGTCTTGCCGCCGATGCGCAGCGTCACCTCGTCTCCCCTGGCTTGCGCATTCAGAAATGCAGCCGCCTCCGCGTCGATCAGGGGGCCGAAACAGGTGTTCTCGATGCCCGCCTCCAGCAAGGCGGACAGCAGGTCTGTCGCATCGCCATACGCGCCTGAACCGGGATTGTCGGCATAGTCCGCGATGATCAGCGGCCCGGCGCTGGCAACCCATGATTTGGCCACATCGCCGGCCTCGGCGCTGGTCATGTATGTGTTGAGACACTCGTGGCGCCGCGCCCAGATGTCATCGGCCAGCTTGTCACCGATGTTGCGATGATCCACGCGATCGGAATCGCAGGTCACTAAAACGGTTGGACCAACTTCAGCAATGTCAGCGCAGGGAAAGGCGCCATTGATGCTGATGGCATGGACCCCCTTTCGGGTCTCATAGGCGCGGGCCAGAGCGTGACGTTCTATCATCGGGCCATGGTCGGTGCGCCCGCCATTGGCTTCTTCGAGCATGGGGCGGTGGAACCGCAGGGTCGTTGGGGTGATCTCACCCGACATGGTGCGCTGCAATAGCTCGGCCGTGCGCCGCCCCGTGGCGCGGATGTCCACATGCGGATAGGTCGTAAACGACACCAGAATCTGCGCCAGATCGCACATGTATATAGTGACGTTGGCGTGCGGATCGAGCGTGACCGCGATCGGTATGTCCGGGCCGACGATTGCGCGCAATTGGCGCAGGATTTCACCCTCTCCATCCTCGCAAAAATCGGTGACCATCGCGCCGTGCAGCATCAGGAAAATGCCGTCATAAGTGTTCTCGGCGGCCGCAAGCAGCGGTGTCACAAGGGCATCTAAGGCTGCGCGTGTCACCCGGCCACCGGGCCCGGCTGCCGCGCTGATAACGTGGTTGATTTCCCAGCCATAGTCCCGTCCGACATCCAGTAATCCGGCTAGTTCTGTGTTTTGGTCACCCCGCGTGGCAATGGCCTGATCGCCCATCAACAGGTAGCGGTTCTCAAAGCAGCGCAGCGTCGTGGGATATACATTGAACGTGTTGGTTTCATGGGAAATCTCGGCGCTTAGAACTTTGAAACTCAAGATCAGCTTCCGCTATGGTTTGGGTCTTTGGGTCGCAGTCTGGTCGACATGGCCTGTAAACTTTCCATACAACTGTGCGATCCGGTTCATGCGCGCCTCGACCTGCGGGCCAAGTTCGAGGAACACGCCATTGACCAGAAGGTTGGCAAGGCTGGCCATCTGCGCGGTCGATTCCCAGAACAGGTTGAACGAGGTCGGTACGACGAAAACCTCATCGGCAACCGTGTGGCCCCAATCGCAATAGGGATCGGTGATCAGCGTCACAGGAATGCCCGCCGCCTTTGCCTCGGTCGCCAGCAACAGCGCGTTTTTCGAATATCGTCGCGCCTCGAATATCACGAGGGCGGTGTGAGTGATGTCACTGGCCAGCAGATCGGCGAAGTTGCCGCTGGCCTGATCCAGCAGATGCACCTTGTCGCGCAGGTATTGCAACTGGTGGGCAAAGATCTGGGCGATGCCGCGTTCGGTCTGGGACCCGACGACATAGACCGAGAGGGCCGTTGCCAGCCTTTTCACCACAAGGTCCCATTCGGGCGTATGAGCGGTTTCATAGACCGCGACCAGAGCGGCCATTTCCAGCTCCAATCCACGCGTCAGTTGGTCTTCGCCCGCCAGGGTGCGTTCCTGAAGGTCGCGCAAGCGGTCCTTGATCAGCCAGGGCTGATCGCCCATGTCGTTACGCAGGTTCTTCTTGAGGTCCTTAAAGCCTTCATACCCGATCGCGCGGCAGAAGCGCCCGACTGTCGGCTCGCTGACTTCGACTTTGGCGGCGAGGCTGGCGGCGGTTTCAAAGGGCAGATTGCCGTATTCCGCCAGCATATAAGTGGCCAGCGCGCGGTCCGCTTTCGACGCAGACGACATTGCATCGCTCAGGCGTTCACGCAGTGGTTTTGTCATGTACTCCTCCTAACTGGTCCGTAGGGTGCGCCCTTTATTCATTGCAATCGACGCGGCGACAATTCATCGGCGAACCCTACCGACGCAGCCCCCGCTGTCCCATCGCAAATCAAGTCTGCCGTCAGCGTGGCGAGGGCGGGTGCCATCATGATCCCGAAGCCGCCCTGCCCAGCGAGCCAGAAGAAATGCGGAACCTTTGGGTCGAAGCCGACGACAGGGGCCTCGTCCGCCACGAAACTGCGCAAGCCCGCCCAGCTGTGCCGGATCTTCTCGACCTTGAGCTTTGTCTCACGTTCGATCCAGTCGGCGAGGACCGCGACGTCCATGTCATCGGGCCATGCGTCATGCGGCGCCGTGGGGGTTGCGTCTCCGGGTGACGCCATAAGCCTACCGCCTTCGGGTTTGAAGTAGGCGTCCAATCCGGCGAAATCCAAGGCAGGCAAGTTGGAACAATCGATGCCGGGCGGTGCGTCGATGACAATCGCCGTGCGCCGTTTCGGGATCAGACCGATGGGGCGTGCACCGACCATGGCACCGATCTGGTCAGCCCAGGCGCCGGCGGCGTTGATCACATAGGTTGCGGTAAAGCTGTCTCTGGCGGTCTGCACGGACCAGCCTGCCGGCGCGTGCGCCAGTGCCGTTACGGCATGTTTCGTCATGACCTGCGCGCCACGGGCGCGTGCGCCCTTGAGGTAGGACAGGTGCAGGGTTGCGACGTCGATGTCGGCTACGTTCGCCTCGTAAACCGCGTAGCTTACCCGCTCTGGGCGCAGAAACGGGACCATCGCGCAGGCTGCCTCCGGGTCCATGGGCACGATGTCTTCTCCAGGTTCCGACATGGCCAGCAGGTCATCAAGATCGCTTGCGGCGTCACCCTGCGCCACAGTCAGGCAGCCGCGCGGGGTCAAAAGCGGCGTCGGGCAGAAGCCCCCGGGCGGTGCGCGAAAGAATGCAGCACTCGCGGCATTGACGCGGCGCACAACCGCACCGCCGTAATTCCGGGTGAACAGCGCCGCCGAGCGTCCTGTTGCGTGATATCCCGTGCTGTCTTCGGCCTCGAGCAGCAGAACGGTGCCACGTGCCGCGAGCGCGTAAGCAGCCGACGCCCCGGCGATTCCGCCCCCAACAATCAGGAAATCGTAAGCCAATGTAGCTGCCTTTCCGGGCGCGCATGCTCAAACACAAACCGCCGCCGTCAAAGGATACCTGTTTGAGGACGAATGCAAGAAAAACACAAATGATTGACTCCTTGAAAGTATTATTACTAGGTTTGTGAGACTGGTGGGAATTCAATGACAACGTTAGCGCGCGCCTCTGCACATATAGGCATCCGAGGGGTCGGGTTTTGGCCGAAACATGGCTTCGATGCGCGACGCAGAATCGTCCCTTTCCTGCTCCCTCCACACCAGACGAGCCTTGCGGAATGGCTTTGTCAAAAAAGTCATATGACAGAGCGCTATCCCGCAATTCCGGGCGTCGACCGGTAAACAACAAGGGGCAGAACGCCCGTGCGGTCCTTTCATGGATACGCAAAGACCAATCAACAAGGAGACACCGATGAAGAAGATACTGCTATCCAGTGCCGCGCTCACGGCCTTTGCAGGGGCCGCGATGGCGACTTGCCCGGCCGTGACCGTGTCCGATCCGATGGGCGTCAGCGCCGGGGCCTTTCCACAGCAATTCGAGCTGGCGGAGTTCCAGAGCCTTGCCGATTGCACGCTCGAGATGTCCGAAAACCCTGATATCGCGGCAATGAACGCACGTATTCGTGGCAACCCAGAGATGCCCGCGCTGGCGGACCGCCTGCCAGCCGAGCCGCTGGTGGTCGCCCCTTATGACATGATCGGCAGCTATGGTGGTACCTTCAACGCACTGTCCAACGCGACTGAGGCGGGCACGTCGGACTTCATGTCCGTGCGCCACGTGAACCTCGTGCGCTATGCCGACGACCTGACCACCATCGTGCCCAACGTGGCCAAAAGCTGGTCGTGGAACGATGATTTTACCCAGCTGACCTTTGTCCTGCGTGAGGGCCACAA
>JBCBWJ010000307.1:0-4258 GCA_039817165.1 Pseudomonadota bacterium
CCGGATCAGCGCGCCGCCCGTGGCCCTGCCCGAGACGGTCGATCCGGTGGATGACAAATACCTGCCGGTCGAGATGACAGGCCAGTTTGGCGCAGGGGTGCTGCGCGTGTTGGTCAGCCAGAAACAGGTCGGTGCGGGCTATCGCCTGATCACCCCGTTTGAGGCGGCAGACCGGACCGTTTTGGTCGATCGTGGCTTCATCCGGGTGGGTCGGGATCTGCCGCCTGCCCCGGCCGGTCAGGTCACGATCACCGGCAACCTGCACTGGCCAGATGATCGCAACTCTTCCACGCCCGAAAATGATGTGGACGGCAACACGTGGTTTGCCCGCGACATCGACCAGATGGCCGGCATCTTTGACGCCGAACCGATCCTGATTGTAGCGCGAGATTTGTCGCAATCAGGCGCGCCCGTGACGCCCTTGCCCGTGGACACGAGCGCCATTCCAAACGATCACTTGCAATATGCCGTCACATGGTTCGGCCTTGCCGCGGTCTGGGTCGTCATGATGGGCTATTTCCTCTTTCGCTTGCGCAAACCGGCACAAGGAGACGCGCGATGAACTATATCTCCACCCGTGGTCAGGCCCCCGTTCTGACATTTGAGGAGGCGATGTTGACCGGGCTTGCACGGGATGGCGGGCTGTACCTGCCTCAGAGCATCCCGCAGCTGACCCATGCCGAGATCGCCGCCCTGGCCGGGCAGCCCTATGAAGAGGTCGCCTTTCGCATCATGCGCCCGTTCATTGGGGACGCGTTCACCGACGACTCATTCCGCGCCATCATCGAGCGCGCCTATGCGGGTTTTGCCCATGCCGCCCGCGCGCCCCTGGTGGAGCTGGCCCCGGGGCATCACCTGCTGGAGCTGTTCCACGGGCCGACGCTCGCCTTCAAAGATTTCGCGATGCAACTGATCGGCCAGATGTTTGAGGTTTCGCTCAAGCGCTCAGGTCGGCGCGTCTGCATTGTGGGCGCCACATCGGGCGACACAGGCTCTGCCGCGATCGAGGCGTTCCGGGGATTGGATGCGGTGGATGTGTTCATCCTTTACCCGCATGGCCGGGTGTCCGAAGTGCAGCGCCGCCAGATGACCACGCCCACCGAAGACAATGTTCATGCCCTCGCGCTGACCGGTCATTTCGATGATTGCCAGGCCCGCGTGAAGGACATGTTCAACGATTTCGCCTTTCGCGACGGTGTCGGGCTGGCCGGTGTCAATTCGATCAACTGGGCGCGTGTTTTGGCGCAAGTGGTCTATTTTTTCAGCTCTGCGGTGTCTGTGGGCAGTCCGCACCGAACTGTGAGTTTCACAGTTCCAACGGGCAATTTTGGGGATATCTTTGCGGGTTACATCGCAAAGCGTATGGGCCTGCCTATCGACAGACTGGTGGTGGCGACAAACCAGAATGACATTCTGCACCGCTGCCTCAGCCAGGGCGACTACGTGCCCGACGGTGTGATCCCCTCGATCAGCCCGTCGATGGACATTCAGGTCAGCTCCAATTTCGAGCGCGCATTGTTTTACGCCTATGATCAGGATGGCGCGGCCGTGGGCCAGCTCATGGAAGAGCTCAAGGCGGGCGGGTTTCATGTCTCTCAAGGGGCGCAAGAGGCGCTGCGCGAGGCCTTTGACAGCGGGCGCTGTTCCGAAGACGACACCAGTGCCACGATCACCCGGCTCATGGCCTCCACCGGAGAGCTGCTGTGCCCGCATTCGGCTGTGGGCGTGCATGTGGCCGAACATCACCTCGATCCGGCCACGCCGATGATCACTCTGGCCACCGCCCATCCGGCCAAATTCCCCGCGGCGGTCGAGGCGGCCACCGGCACCCATCCCCCCTTGCCCTCGCACATGGCGGGCCTGTATGACCGATCGGAACGCGTGACCCGGGTGGACAACGACTTGGGCGCGATCGAAGGGATCATACAGGAACGGACCGGCCATTGACCGTCAGGCTCACGACACTCGACAACGGATTTCGCATCGTCACAGAGCCGATGCCAGGGCTGCAATCGGCGGCCATCGGCGTGTGGGTTCTGGCCGGCGCGCGCCATGAGGCCGCAAACCAGAACGGCATCGCGCATTTTCTCGAACACATGGCTTTCAAGGGCACCAAGACACGCTCGGCGCTGGACATCGCGGAGGCCATTGAGGACGTGGGCGGCTATATCAACGCCTACACCTCGCGCGAGGTCACGGCCTATTACGCCCGTGTTCTGGGGGAGCATGTGCCGCTGGCCCTGGAGGTGGTGGCCGACATCCTGCGCCAGCCTGTTTTTGACCCCGGCGAGATCGAAATTGAACGCGGCGTGATCCTGCAAGAGATCGGTCAGGCGCTGGATACGCCCGATGACATCATCTTTGACTGGCTGCAGGAAAAAGCCTATCCCGACCATCCTCTGGGCCGGACCATTCTGGGCGCCGAAGAGCGTGTACAGAGCTTTGCGCGCGCTGACCTGACCGCGTTTGTAGCACAGCACTATCGCCCGGGTCAGATGATCCTGTCGGCCTCCGGTGCAGTGGATCATGACACGCTGGTGCGCGCCGCCGAGGCGCTTTTCGGGGATATGGAAGGTGTGGCCGAGACCACCCCGCCCACCGCACAGTTTGCCGGCGGGGAAAGCCGCACGGTCAAATCCCTCGAACAAGCCCATTTTGCGCTGGCCTTCGAGAGCCCCAATTACTGCGACCCGCGCATCTATGCCGCCCAAATCTACGCCTCGGCCCTTGGCGGTTCGATGTCGTCGCGGCTGTTCCAAGAAGTGCGGGAAAAACGCGGTCTGTGCTATACCATTTTTGCGCAGGCGGGTGCCTATGCTGACACCGGCATGATGACGATCTACGCAGGCACCTCGGGCGCGCAAATGCAGGATCTGGCGCAGATCACCATCGATGAGATGAAACGCGCAGCCAGTGACCTCAGCACAGCAGAGCTCGACCGCGCCCGTGCACAGATGAAAGCCGGGCTCTTGATGGGGCTCGAAAGCCCGTCCAACCGGGCCGAACGCCTGGCCCGCATGATCCAGATCTGGGGCCGCGTGCCAGAGCTTGACGAAGTGATAACCCGCATAGATGCCGTGACACTGGCCGATTTGCGCGCGATGGCCGAGACCACCATTTCCCAGGCCCCTGCCGCGATGGCGCTGTACGGCCCCGTGGACAGCGCCCCCACGCTGGAGGCTCTGCAGGACAGGCGCGCGGCTTGATGATCCTGCCCGGCCGGAAAGTCCGGATCGAAACGGAGCGGCTGACCTTGCGCCAACCGATCCTGACCGATTTCCGAAGCTGGTCGACCCTGCGCCGCAATTCGGCGGACTTCCTCACCCCGTGGGAGCCGCAATGGGCCACCGATCACCTGTCGCGCAAAGGCTTCACCAACCGTGTCTACTGGACCCAGCGCTGCATCAAGAACGGTTCTGCCCTGCCGCTGTTTTTGCTGCGCCGCGAGGATGACAAGCTGCTGGGGGCGATCACGCTGGACAATATCCGGCGTGGGCCGGCGCAAGCGGGCACTCTGGGATACTGGATCGGCGCGCCCTACGCGCGAAAGGGTTACATGCGCGAGGCGATCACGGGGCTGGTGCATCACGCCTTTGAACGACTGGATCTGTCGCGGATTGAGGCGGCGTGCCTGCCGGAAAACGATGCCTCCCGCAAACTCTTGGAGACATGCGGCTTCAAATACGAAGGGGTGGCGCAAAGCTATCTTCAGATCAACGGCCGTTGGCGCACCCATGTGCTCTATGCCTCTTTGCGCTCCGACAGGCGCGGCCGCACGGACACCACCTGACCCCGCGCCGCGCCAGCGGCCACCGAAACCCATCACAGCAACCTGCCACCGAAACCCACCCGAGGCAGCCCGCAAGGGCTGACGAGGGCCACCTTCGAGCTATGTCACCTCCCAAAGGAGATTGCCCATGCTCAAATCCCTTCTTGTGTTCGCCGTCCTCGCCTTTGGCAGCGCCGCCCAGGCGCAGGACACACGCCCCGAAAGCCACTGTCTGTCGCTCGCCCAAACCCCCGGCATCACCCATCTGCACCAGGCCTCTTTCAAGGCACCTGTCCCGCAAGGCAACGTACGCATCCGCTACATCAACCACGCCTCGTTTCTGATCCAGACCCCGGGCGGCCTGTCAACGGTCACGGATTTCACGGGCTTTGTCGGAAATGTCGATTTCACCCCGGACATTGTCACGATGAACCACGCCCATTCCCCCCATTGGACCGCCTTTCCCGACCCCGCCATCCCCAATGTGCT
>JBCBWJ010000308.1:0-4238 GCA_039817165.1 Pseudomonadota bacterium
CATAGACCGCCGCCAAGTACCGCGCGCGGGCCTCTAGGGGGGCGGTGACGGTGATCATGGGCGCGGTGGTCATCGCCGCCCAGAGCGAGGGCGGCACGATCAATTGACCGATCTTGGAGCTTTCGGCCTCGACCAGCACCGGGCGCGCCGGATCGAGGCGGGTGAGCGCCATGGCGAGGGCGGTTTCAAAGGCTTTCTGGCTGGGCTGGGGCGTGCTGTGATCGCCCAGCAGCGAGCCGCGGTGGTTGGCCATCCCTTCGAGATCGAGGGTTTGCACGCCACGCGTGGTGAGGCGGGTCAGCAGGTCGGTTTTGGCGGTGCCGGTGTAGCCCGAGAGCAGGATCAGGTTATGGGGGAGCGGGTCGGTGTAGAGCGCGCGGACGACGAGGCGGCGGAAGGCCTTGTAGCCGCCCTGGACCGTGTCGGCGCGCCAGCCGATTTCGCGCAGCATCCAGCCGAACGCGCCCGAGCGCTGCCCGCCGCGCCAGCAATAGATGAGCGGACGCCACGCGCCGTCGTGATGGGCCAGCTGCGTTTCGATATGCGTGGCGGCGTTGCGGAAGACCAGGGCCGCGCCGCGTTTGCGGGCGGTGAAGGGCGAGATTTGTTTGTATTCGGTGCCCACGAGGGCGCGTTCTTCGTCGGAGAGGACGGGCAGGTTGATCGCGCCGGGGATGTGGTCTTCGGCGTATTCGGACGGGCTGCGGACATCGATGAGGGTGTCGAACGGGAGGGTGTCGAGGTCAGACAGGTTTTGGAGGGGTGTCATGTCGGCTGTTTATGCAGTTTCGCCCTGGATTTGCAATTATATGCACTCGCGCGGGATCAAGGGCGTAGCCCGCCGCGCCTTCGTCAGGCCGTCCCGGGGCCTGGCGAACGCGCTGTGACTTGCTTAGGTGGGGCTGCAGTAGCTGGAGGTCAGGAGGCGCGTGCCGTTTTTGGTGGCCCAGCCGATGGTGCTGCCTTGGGCAATGTAGGCGGTGTCACCTGCGGCAAAGGTTTGCGGGCCTGCGTCAGAGGTGAGCGTCAAAGCGCCTTCCAGCACCTGGATGAGTTGGTATTCGGTGGCAGGCCGCGCGGGGATGGTCGCCTCGGCATGGGTGGAGTGGCGGACCTGCATTGTGCCTGCGGCGTTCACGAAATCCACACGCTCCGTCGCGACGGCATCTGGGGCCATGCCGCCGCCTGCGACATCCGGCACGGTGATGCGGGTGAGCGAGGGGTTGGCACCGGCCTCTGGCACCGGGCCGTCGAGGATCATGAAGAATTTGCGCAGGTAGCCGGGTTGGTCCCATTGGCATTTCAGGCCCTTGGGGATGATGAAGGCGTCGCCGGCTTTGAGGTGGATTTCCGCGCCGTCGGGCATGCGCATGATCAGCGTGCCCTCCAGGAGGTACATGTATTCGTCGACGTCGTAGGCCTCTGGGTGACCGGTGAAGGCGGTGCAATCCCAGACGCCGGTGATGTAGCCTTGGGCCTCGATCTCATGATAGGTGTGACCGTGTTGGACGGGTGCGCCGGAGAGCAGCTCCGTGGGGTCCATTTCTTCCCAGCGTTCAAGGCCTGTGTCAGCGGGGCCTTTGGGGAGAAAGCGGGTGATGGCGTCGGTCATGGGGAGCCTTTCTTGAGGAATGAAATTTCGTCCTGCCAGCAGGTGAAAATCGTGTTTGCAGTGCGCGCGTACATGGCGGCGTGTTCGCCCGTGACGGCGCGCATGCGGGCCTCGATATGGGCGTAGGCGGCCTCCATATGGGCGCGGTTGCGGAAGGTGAGGATGGTGAAGAACTGGTGGCTGCGCTCTTCGTCGGTGTCCATGGGCGTGTCGGTGATGCGGCGGCCCATGGGGCGGGCGTCTGCAATGAGGTCGGCGTCATAGAGTTCGCGCACGAAGGTGCCATAGGCGTCGGTGAAGGTGTCTTCGTCGACGCCCGGGCGCAGGTCGAAGGCCGACAGCAGGTGGACCTGTCGGGAGGTGTCTGCGGTCATTCGGCGGCCCCGGGGAGAGGGAGGACATCGCCCGGGCTGTGCCAGTTGGGGGAAAGCTCGGAGAGTTCGCGATCGAAGGGGACCGTGGCCGATTGCGGCTCGCCCAGCTCGCGCGCGGCGCGGTGGCCGCTGTAGATCGCGGCGGCGATGGTACTGGGGCCGAGCGCGTCGCCGATGCGGGCGAGGTTGGGGGTGTTGGCCGCCTTGAGGGCTTGGTAGAGCGCGTCATTGGGGCGGCGCATGGTGATGAGGACGCTCGCCGCTCCTTTCAGGCGCGTCTCGCGGCCGGTGTAGATGCATTCGAGCAGGGCCTCGCCCGGGCTAAGGGTTTTGATGTTTTGGGTGAGGTGCAGGGTGGCGCCTGCCTCCATCAGGGATTTCTGGATGACGTGCTGTTCGAGCGTGTTGTGGGTCCAGGAGGAGACCTCGGTGGCGGGGGTGACGAAATGCACCTCGCAGCCGGCTTTGAGCAGTTTTTCGGCGATGGCCCCGCCGAGGTAGAAGTGATCGTCGTCGAACACAATCACAGGGCCATTCGGCACCACACCGGCCATGACGTCTTCGACCGGGAGCAGATTTGCGCCCTCTTCTATGGTGATGCCGGTGGGGTTTTGGCGGCCCACCCCGTCGAGAGACCACGTGGCACCTGTGGCAAGGAGGATGTGGTCGGCGCCAAACTCCTGCACGGCGGCCGCGTCGAGATCGCTGTTGAGAAAGAGATCGACATTGGGCATCTGGCTGATCTGGTAGATGCGATAATCCACCGCCCTGCCCCATTCATTCAGCCCCGGCAAGCGACGCTCACCGATGAGCCGTCCGCCCGCCTCGTCGCGTTTGTCAGCGAGCGTCACGGCGTGGCCGCGTTGGCCGAGTGCGCGCGCGGCCTCGAGACCGGCGGGACCTGCGCCGATGATCAGCACGCTGTTGCGGGATCTGGCGGGGGCGATGCGTTCGGGGTGCCAGCCGCGGCGCCATTCCTCGCCCATGGTCGGGTTCTGGGTGCAGCGGATGGGGACGGCGTTTTCGTCGCCCGAGACGCAGATGTTGCAACCGATGCATTCTCGGATGTCCTCGACGCGGCCCTCTTCGATCTTTTTGGGCAGGAAGGGATCGGCAATCGAGGGGCGCGCGGCGCCGATGAAATCGAGCTTGCCGCCTTTGATGAGCGCCACCATCGCGTCGGGCGAGGTATAGCGGCCCACGCCCACGACGGGCTTTGTGGTGACCTCTTTGACGAAGGCCACGTATTCATCCTGAAAGCCCGATTGCTTGAAGCGCGAGGTGGCGCTGTCATTTTCCCAGGAAGAGATATTGACGTCCCACAGGTCAGGCTCTTCGGCCATCATTTCGATGAACTCGCGGCCTTCGCCGTCGGAGGTGAAGCCATAATCCCCCATCAACTCGTCCACGGCAAAGCGGACGGCGACGGCACAGGTGTCGCCCACGGCGTCTTTGGTATCGGCGAGGATTTCGCGAAAGAGGCGGGCGCGGTTTTCCAAGGAGCCGCCATACTCATCGGTGCGGTGATTGCGGTAGGGCGAGAGGAAATGCGACATCGTGGAGAGCTGATGGCCAATATAGACATAGACCAGATCGTAGCCCGCCCGTTTGGCGCGCAGGGCGGCGTCGCGGTGCCATTTGCGCAGAGCCTTGATGTCTTCGCGGTCCATTTCGCGGGCTTGCAGCGGGTCATGTGTGGCCACCGGGTGGTGCGAGGGGGCGAGCGGGATGTCGCGGCTGAAGCGGCTGGCGGTCATCAGGCCGCCGTAGTTCAGTTCAGCGCCTGCGAGGCTGCCGAATTCGTGAATGCCCTCGCACATGCGCGCGTGATAGGGCACATCGCGCTCGTCCCAGAGCCGGCCACCGGCCCAGGGAGAATGCTCTGCCGAGGGGTGAATTTCGATCTCTTCGGTGCAGACCACGGCCCAGCCACCTTCGGCCTTGGTGCGGCGCATGGCGGCCAGAGAGGACGGGTAGCTGCGGCCCATGCCGTTGCAATGGGGCACCTGGTAGAAGCGATTGCGCGCGGTGACGGGTCCGATTTTCACGGGTTCAAAGAGGATGTCGTAGCGTGGATCTCTTGCCATGTGGGCCCCCAAGATTTGCTGTCACGTCGAAAAGATAGGTCGGAAGGTTGGCGCGGTCCATTGAATAATCATTCAATCGCGTTTCGCGGGTGACGGCGGGTGAGAATGCCGCGATAGTGGCAAAAAAGGAGCGTGGCATGGAGTTTACGAGAGCGGGCCTGTCGG
>JBCBWJ010000309.1:0-4230 GCA_039817165.1 Pseudomonadota bacterium
GCCAACGCAACCTTCAGAAAATCGCAAGTTGGTTTAAGCCTTTTGCTGCAAAGAACAACACACCACCGATGAGCGCACCCAAAAGTGCGCCGTTGATGCGAATGAACTGCAGATCAGGTCCAATTTCTCGTTCGAAACGATTGGACAGTTCCTGTGCCTCCCAGCTCTGGATCACTTCCGTCAAATAGTCGCCGATAGGGTCTCGCAGCTCCGCCATCGCGACCTCGGCGGTCTGGGCGAGCTGGGCTTCAAACCTGTGGAGGGCGGCTTCGTCTGACAAAAGCTTTCGTGCAAAACCCTGCAATGCGGTCGCAAGCGTACTTTCGGCCTGCCCTTGGTCTTCTGAAAGACGCTGTCGCACAAGGGTGAGCGTAGCGTCGACCGCCGCGTCAAATTCCTCTGACTTGGCAAACCGTGCTTTGCCGTCATGGACGGCGCGTTCAAGCGTTCCATTGTCGGACAGCGTCGTCAGGAAATCTGCAAGACCTGCTTCAAAATCCTTTCTCAGCGTTCCGTCCGCTTTTTCCAGATCCTCGATCACGTTCAGCACACCATCAACAAGCACGGTCGACACACCACGGTCCACGCGCGATGCCACCCACCAGCGACTGTTTTCCTGTACAAGTTCCAACACCCGGTCACGATTATCATCGAGCGATGCACGGATCTGACGCAGCATGTCGTCCATCAAAGGTCCATGCACGGCCTCTTTCAGAACAGGCCCCAAGGCTGCAGAAATCCCGTTCGAGGCCGTTTGGCTTGCGATAGCGGCGCGAAGTTCTTTGCGCAAACCATCGTTGAGCGTTCTGTCGCCCCTTCCATCAACCGCTATGGTTATGGCCTTTGTGAGAGGTGATGACACGAGCGCCGCGTTCTCAGGTTGTCTCAGCCATTCAGCCGCGCGTCGCGCGGGTGAAATTTCGGCCACGCGGGCTGAGATCGCGCTTGGATCGAGGAAGTAGCTTTTAAAAAATTCGCCAACACTTTCGGCTGCACGGGCTTGATTGCGCGGCAAAAGCGCGGTGTGAGGAATGGGGATACCAAGCGGGTGACGGAAAAGCGCCACAACGGCAAACCAATCTGCCAACCCACCGATCATCCCGGCCTCGGCCATGTGGCGGATCAAACGCACCCATTGTGGCGGGTCAGAAGTCAGATACGTGACCAGGTAAACCGCAACCAAGGCCACCAGAACCGCCTCTGCCATGCGCCGGGTCTTGCCCAAACGGGCCAGCTTTGCGGTGTCGGCCGCGTTCAGTTCGGTGGGTACATCAGGCGGGGACGGTGGTCTCATCCTCGAACTCCTCGGCGTCGAGGACCACCCCGTCGTGAACAAAGGCCTCTATCCGTTGCGCCGTTTCGCCTGGCTTTGATAGGATAAACAGATGACCGCAATCCATCACAACCATTTGCGCATCGGGCAGGCGATTCATCAGGATCTTGCCATTGACCACCGGAATGAGCGGGTCATCGCCCCCCATCAAGAGCAGTGTCGGCACTTCGATTTGCGGCAACCAAAGCCAGCTCGTCCAGCCAACGCCACACAACAACTGATAGAGATAGCCACGTGCATCGCCTGCCTTGAGCGAAGACGCATGCATATCTAGCATTTCACGATTGTAGCGCAACTGGCCGCCATAGATGTCAGGCCCGATATTTACCATGTGCTCCGGGTCAAGATACCGTTTTGGCGTGGCCATCTTGCGCAAGACCTGCACGTTTCCAGGGATCATGACCATGCCAGCTGAGGTAGCGCATAATGTCATGGACCGGCAGCGGGATTGTTGGTCATAGACAAATTGTTGCGCCGCCGCCCCACCCCATGAGACACCTGCGACATCGACCTCTCCCACGCCCAAAGCGTCGAGTAGCCGGACCGTCATACGGCTGAGCCATGCAAAGCGGTACGGGATCAAAGGTGTGGGGGAGCCGCCCACACCCGGCACGTCGAAGGTCAAAATGCGTGTGCGTTCAAAGTGCCCCGCGACTGGCGCGACAGCATCAAGGCTAGCGCCGATCCCGTTAAACACCAACAGCGTACGATCTGCATCTTCCGGCCCGAAAAAGGCGTAACGGATCTGCTGCCCCATGACCTTGACGTCACCGATGACGGTGTTTTCTTTTCTATCATGGGGCATTTGCGCTTTCCTCTACACTTTCGCCTTTTCGTGGACATATGTCCCCGGCGCATCATCGAGAACTTTGTACTTGGGGGAGCCGAACTTGGTCGGGGCTTTGACCTCTTTGCCAGAGCGCCCGTTGAGCCAATGCATCCAATGAGGCCACCAGCTGCCTTTGTTTTTCTTCGCAGATTCCAGGAACTCCTCGGGCGATTGATGATCGCCATCGTTGGTCAGAAACTTTGCCCGTGGGTTGCCAGGAGGATTGATGAGCGACTGGATATGCCCGGCCTGGCTCAGCACGAATTCGGACTTACCACCAAAGAGGTGATGCGACTGGTAACACCCATCCCACGGTGTGATATGATCTGTCTCACCGCCCACGATGAAGGTGTCGCATTTGACATCCTTAAGCGACAGGCGATGGCCGGCTACCTCCCAACCCTGCTCGCCACTCAGGCCACCGCGCTGCAAAAGCTCGATAAGATCACCGTGGAGGGCAGCGGGCAAATTGGTCGTGTCGGCGTTCCAGAACAGGATATCGAAAGCGGGTGGATCGTTGCCAATGAGGTAGTTGTTTACCCAATAGGCCCAGATCAGGTCGTTAGGGCGCAGCCAAGCGAATGTTCGTTCGAGATCCTTGCCTTCAAGCACGCCTTTTCGGCCTGAGAATGCCCTCGCGAGTTCAAGCGTTTCAAGGTTGGCAAAAAGCCCCATTGTTGTGTTCTTGCCGCCCTCGACATCCAGGATCGCAACAAGGCAGGTGAACGTGTTTGCCCGCTTTTCATCGCCCCGCGCGGTCCAAAGCGCGATCAGCATCGCCGCAGTGATCCCGCCAGAGCACGCACCGATCACGTTCAGGCTGCTGGCCTTGGAGATCTCACAGGCTACTTCAGAGGCGCGATCTAGGGCCTCCACATAGGTGTTTATGCCCCAGTCCGCCTGCTTCGCCGTTGGATTTCGCCAGCTGACGATAAAGACCTGATGGCCCAACGAGGTCAGATACTCGATCACTGACCGGCCGGGGGCCAGGTCCCAGACATAAAACTTGTTGATCTGAGGCGGCACGATAAAGATCGGTGTCTTAAAAGCCGTTTCAGCTTTAGGTAGGTATTGCAGCAGCTCCAAGTGATCCTCGCGGTAGACAACTTTACCTTCGGAAAGAGCGAGGTTTTTTCCCACCTCAAACTTGGATTTGTCCACCATAGAGGGCAGACCATTATTGTTCTGCATGTCGCCAATGAACTGCTTGAGCCCCTTAGCGAGGTTCTGACCGCCATACTCCAGCGTGGTTTTCATCGCCGTTGGATTGCCCAAAAGCGTGTTCGTGGGGGCCATTGTATCGGTCACCACGCCCGTGAGCAGCTTGGCACGCAGCTTGTCGCGCTCCGAGAGCGCAAGACCGTCGACCCAAGCCTCAATGCCGCGACACCAGGTCAGGTAGCTTTGCATCATGATGCGGTAGGCGGGATTTGTCATCCAGACCGGGTCGCGCCAACGCTTGTCGCCTCTTTCAGGCCCTACGGTGGATTTGCCCACAGCGGAGCGTAACATCTCTTGGCCCAATTTCATGCTTTCGCTCATTGCGACTTGGGGGGCCATCAGCGCTTTGCCGTAAAACCCCATCATCGCCTTGGCGAGGTCAGACGCCGTCTCCAGCGAGGCTGCATCGCCCTTCTTGGTCTCGTCTTTCTTTGACATCTTCATTCTCCTCCCGTGCGCGCTTCAGACCACGACCATTGCCAGTATCTCGGCCACGACGGCGGGTTTGGGCATGCCTTCGATCGTAGTGGTCGCTTCCACTTTGACCAGAAGTCGACCCTCGCCTTTTTCCTCGACACTTACCAGCTTGTACGAGTTCACCACGGTGCTATCTACGAGCACTGGCGTCAAAAAGCGCACTTTGTCCGTACCGTAGTTCAACACACCCTTGGCATCTTTCGGCACGATACCGATGTCGGCGATGTCCCCGGCCAGCATCGACAGGACCAGAAAGCCATGCGCCACAGTGGAGCCAAAGGGGCTGTGCTTTTTGGCCATTTCAGGGTGAACGTGGATCCACTGATGATCGCCCGTTACGTCCGCAAACGTATTGATGCGGATCTGGTTG
>JBCBWJ010000030.1:0-12779 GCA_039817165.1 Pseudomonadota bacterium
ACGCTGCCGCAAATCCTGCAACTGATCGACAGTGGCGTGGACCTAGGACACTTCGACCACTTCGTTTTCATGAACGCGGCCAAGGGCATTCACCGGCAAACCTTCGAAAGGCTGGGGATATCGCTTGACCAAGTGCATTCGTGCAAATTCGAGGGCAGACTCTTGCGGACAGATGAGTTCAGCTACCTGACGATGCCGCGCAACCAGACTGCAACGCATCCGCGCAACTACGACCTGTTGCGTGATTTCTTTGGCGCGACGCCTGCCACAACGCCGTCACGGCGGCTCTATCTCAGCCGGGCCAATGCGAACCGGCGCAAAATCGTTAACGAGGCAGAGTTCATTGAGCGGCTGCGACCTTTGGGATTTGAACCGATTTGCCCAGAAGAGCACAGCCTATGCGAGCAGGCCGCGATCATGGCGGAGGCCAGCCATGTGATCTCGCCGCATGGGGCGGGCATGTGCAACCTCGTCTTCGCACCGCCGGGGTGCCGGGTTTTGGAACTCTTTGGCCCCTATATCACACCGGGCTACTGGGTGATCTGCAATCAGATGGGCCATGCCTATCACGCGTTGGAATGCATGGGGCGCAAGGGCACTTACCTCAGTGATCGTGACATCAAGCAGATCGGCGGGTTTATGGCGCTCAACGGGCATGACATCACAGTGCCGATTGATGATACAATCGCGTTCATACAAGAGCATCTGCTGACACCATGACCCGCGACGAATTCAACAAATACTGCGCCTCTCTGGCCGGCACCAACCATGTCGTACAATGGGGCAATGCAGATGTGTGGAAAGTGGGGCCCAAGGTGTTCGCGCTTTGTGGATGGAATGACGGTGAGGATGCGTTCACATTCAAAGTGTCCGAACTGGGCTTTGAGGTGCTCAGCGACATGCCCGGCATCCGGCCTGCACCCTATATGGCGTCACGCGGGCTCAAATGGGTGCAGGTTTACGACATGCCTGGGCTCAGCGATGCGGAACTCAAATCTCACATCGAGGCGTCCTACGACATGATCCGGGCAAAACTGACCAAATCACAGAAATCGGCAGCAGGTTTGTAAAACGATGTTTCAGGACGGTCTGCTCGGGGCAAAACGTTGGTTACGCCGTTCGGCGCACCAGGTTGTCTACCTTTTGGCTCTCACGCCGTGACCAGGCGCGTGCGGCCTCTCCGAAGTGCTGGAACAGAACGCGGCTGACCGGATCGACGGCCGCGTTGTATTCCGGGTGCCACTGAACCGACAGGGTAAAGCCCGGCGCGTCCTTGACGTAGATCGCCTCTGGCGTGCCATCAGGCGCCCAGCCGTCAATGATCACACCCTTCCCCGGTTCCACGATGCCTTGGCCGTGCAGCGTGTTGGTCATGACCTCACTTGCGCCCATCAGCGCCGCAAACGGGCCGTCTGGCGTGAACCGCACTGTGTGGCGCAGGGCAAATTTCTCTTCTACCGTGCCATCGGGGGGCATGCGGTGATTGTCCCGCCCCGGCAGATCCCGGATTTCAGGGTGCAGCGTGCCACCAAGCGCGACATTCACTTCCTGAAACCCGCGGCAGACCCCAAAGAAGGGCTGTCCTCGCTCGACGCATTTGCGCACCAGCGGCAGGGTGATCGCGTCGCGGGCCCGATCGAACTGACCATGGGCTTCGGTTTCCGCCTCTCCGTACTCCTCCGGATGGACATTGGGCCGCCCACCGGTGAGCAGAAACCCATCGCAGCAGGCCAGAAGTTCGTCGACCGACGTGAAATCCGGGTTCGTCGGCACAATCATCGGCACACAATCCGCCACAGCGGCCACCGCATGGGAATTCATCGTCCCTCCTGCGTGCACGGGGTAATCCCCGTCCAGAAAGTAACTGTTGCCGATGATACCAATGACGGGGCGGGACATGATATGCCTTGGTGCTGTTGCAATTAAAGAAATGTATATTCTACGGCGAAGAGGTAAAACAACATTGAGCGCACAGTCAGACCCGCGCTGACGCGCAAATGAGGCCTCCTTGCCTTGTCCATGAGCAATCTTGCATTACACCTGCCGTCCAGACCCATGAATGGAGCTTACCACATGCGCGACGCCGCCCCGCAGCCCATCCACCTCAAGGACTACACACCGTTTGGATATCTGATCGATGAGGTCTCGCTGGTCTTTCGCCTCGATCCGACGGCCACGCGGGTGATCTCTCGCATCGCGTTTCGGCCGAACCCGGATGCCAGCGACACAAGGTTCTTTCTGCATGGGGAGCAGCTGTCGTTGGTCTGGGCCAAGATCGACGGGCAAGACGTGACACCGCGGATGGTCGAGGGCGGGCTGGAATGCGGTGTGCCCGACGGCGCGTTCGTCTGGGAAGCGGAGGTGGAGATCAACCCCAAAGCCAACACAGCACTTGAGGGGCTTTACATGTCCAACGGCATGTACTGCACCCAATGCGAGGCGGAGGGTTTTCGCAAGATCACCTTTTACCCCGACCGCCCAGATGTAATGACCCGCTTTGATGTGCGTATTGAAGGCACAGAGCCGGTGCTTTTGTCCAACGGCAATCCAGTCGAGACCGGCGCGGGCTTTGCCCAATGGCATGATCCCTGGCCCAAGCCCGCCTATCTTTTCGCGCTCGTGGCGGGCGATTTGATCAAACATCCGGGCTCTTTCACCACTCTTTCGGGCCGTGAGGTAGAGCTCAACATATGGGTCCGCCCCGGCGACGAGGGCAAATGCGCCTTCGCGATGGAGGCGCTCATAAAATCCATGAGGTGGGACGAAGAAGTCTATGGACGCGAATACGATCTCGACGTTTTCAACATCGTCGCGGTTGACGACTTCAATATGGGCGCGATGGAAAACAAAGGGCTCAACATCTTCAATTCAGCAGCCGTGCTGGCCAGCCCTGACACCTCCACCGATATGAATTTTGAGCGGATCGAAGGCATCATCGCGCATGAGTATTTCCACAACTGGACGGGCAATCGGATCACGTGCCGGGATTGGTTTCAGCTCTGCCTCAAGGAAGGCCTCACGGTGTTTCGGGACGCGGAGTTCACCGCCGACATGCGATCCCCTGCTGTCAAACGTATCTCGGATGTGATCGCACTGCGCGCGCGTCAGTTTCGCGAAGACAATGGCCCCCTCGCCCATCCCGTGCGGCCAGACAGTTTCGTGGAGATCAACAATTTCTACACCGCGACCATCTACGAAAAGGGCGCCGAACTGATTGGCATGCTGAAGACGCTGGTGGGGGATGCCGCCTATGCAAAGGCGCTCAACCTCTACTTTGAGCGTCATGACGGGGATGCCGCCACCATTGAGGATTGGCTGACGGTGTTTGAGGATGCCACCGGGCGCGACCTCAGCCAATTCAAACGCTGGTATGAGGATGCGGGCACCCCACGGCTGAGCGTATCCGAAACCTGGGAGGATGGGCGTTTCACACTGACCTTTGAACAGATGACGCCGCCGACACCCGGGCAGTCTGACAAGCCCCCGCGCGTGATCCCGATTGCCGTGGGCCTGATTGGGCCAGACGGCGATGAGGTTGCGGAGACGACGGTTTTGGAAATGACCGAGGCGCGCCAGAGTTTTAGTTTCGATGGTCTTGCGGCCCGCCCCACTCCATCCATCCTGCGCGGATTCTCCGCGCCGGTGATCCTGCAACGGAACACCACAAACGCAGAGCGCGCATTCCTGCTGGCCCATGATACCGACCCCTTCAACAAATGGGAGGCCGGTCGCGCACTGGCCCGTGACGGCCTGCTGGCCATGTTGCAAAAGGGCGCCGCGCCGGATCAAGGCTACATTGACGCAGTGCACGCCATGGCACTCGACGCCGCGCTTGATCCTGCGTTCAAGGCCTTGGCTTTGGGTTTGCCGAGCGAGGATGAACTGGCACAGGCGCTCTTTGATGCCGGTGATACACCCGACCCAACTGCAATTTGGCAGGCGCTCGACACCCTGCGCCAAGCCCGTGCAGTGGCCATGCAGGACACGGCGCGCGCGCTCTATGAGGCTCACCAAGTGACCATCCCCTACCGCCCGGACGCAAAGCAGTCCGGCGCGCGCGCTTTGACGAATGCAGCCCTTGCGCTGATCACCCGGCTCGACAGCGGCGCGCAGGCGCAGGCCCAGTTCGACGCGGCCGATAACATGACCCAGCAATTGGCGGCCTTTGGGTGCTTGCTGCAAGCGGGCGCAGGCGATGTCGCTACGCGAAACTTTTACGATCAGTGGCAACATGACCGGCTGGTGATCGACAAGTGGTTCATGATGCAAGTGGCCAATGCAACCCCGGAAGAGACGGCGACCAAAGCACAAACCATGACGGAACATCCTGATTTCACGATCCGCAACCCCAACCGCTTCCGCGCCGTGATGGGCGCGCTCGCAAATAGCCCGGCAGGGTTCCACGCGCCATCAGGGGTCGGCTATCAAGTTCTTGCCGATTGGTTGATCAAACTGGATCCCCTTAACCCCCAAACCACGGCGCGCATGTGTTCTGCCTTCGAAACGTGGCGGCGGTACGACGGGGACAGACAGGCGCTGATCAAGGCTCAGTTGGATCGCATCCTGTTGCTCGATGGACTGAGCCGAGACACACGCGAGATGGTAACCCGTATACGCGAGGCGTGACCGAAGGGAGCGACGAGCGGCGTCAGTCGCTGCGCACCACAACCACATCAGGACGCGCTTTTGGCCGGCGCTTTAACGCTGCTTTCGGCCCGCCTTCGGGGCGCGGCCGGGGCCTAAAAGAGGACAGCGGTGTGCAATACGGCTGCCGGCGCGTCCAGGCCTGCATGTCGCTGCGCTTGCGCCGGTTTACCAACGGGCCCCAATCCGCCGCCACGCCGCGCCCGCGGCGCGACACCACCCCGTCCCGCAGCACGGTAACCGCCATGATACGCACCCCGCAACTCAGGTTTGAGGGCCCATGTTTCAGTGCGGCCCCGGAACGTGCGCGACACCCGTAACCCCGTGCCGTCGCAGGCAGGATCTGCAAGAGCCCGTACCAACGGCCACCACCGCCCACGACCTGAGGCCTGTACGTGCTTTCATGTTTGGCCAAGGCCGACAAGAACCCTACCCAAAACGCTCGCCTGCCCTTTTTTGAGGCCGTTGGATAGGCTGGGCACCAATCGTCGATGTCTGCAGGCACCATGCTGACCAAAGGTGCCCCGTGGCTCTTGAGCGCCGAAATGGCACTGCGTGTCCAAAGGTCTGTTCCCTGAAGATGAGCCCATCGGGTTTTGGGAATGTGATCTTCGCGGATCGGCGGGTTAATGCCGGTAGTTGGCAGGACTTCGGCTTCAGCCAGAACGGGAATGCTCAGTAAAATCAAACAAATAAGTGGGGTCTTCGTCAAACTTGACGAAACCAACCTCCGATATGCATCCACAAGCCGTCGCATGTTTTCCCCGGCTTCTCCCCCCCAATGCCAAACTTTTGGCGGATTGCTGCGGCACCACGAGTGCACAAGCACCAGATCGGACCCAGTATGTTCAATTCGCGTAGTCAGTCAAAACCTTCTGCAGGCAGCCGCAGCAAATCCCAATATGTAAAAGAGCTCGAAGAGGGGCGGATTTCCAAGCTGCGCCGTATGATCTCGAAACCGCCGAAACCAAAGGCGGGATCACGCGCAATGTCCGAGCGCGATATTGATGCTCTAACGAAACGGGTCATCCTGCCGACGCTGCCGGTGTCTGACGAAGAAATGGCGCGCGCAACACATCAGGATCGCGGTCAGAAACTGGCCCGTCAGGACCGATGGGGCGATCTGGCGGCTCGGATTCGGTATGCCGATGAAACACGCCTTGCCACACCCGCCGGCGAAACGGCTTCGTTGCTGCTGGCCTTCGGGGCACGCAGCGATGTGGTGTCCGCCGCAGAAGACGCCCTGCACGATGGTTCGCATCCCGACGAAGCAGGGGTCACCGCGCTCGAAGATGTTCTCATGGAAGAAGAAGATGATTATGCATGCGCGCTTGTCGTCGCTCTTGCGCATCTCGATATCGCCTGGGCCTGGCATTGCATTCGCTTTGACGTTGCCCCTGACGAGGCCTTGGCCCATGCGCAGCGGCATCTGAACCGTGCTGAACAAATTCTGGGTGCCTATGACGGGCAAGCGCTCAACTCGCCCTCTATTCTCGCGGCACAGTGCGCTTTGGGGGCGACGCATGAAAAACGCGGGCTGATGCTGGGCGAAGATTACGCGCGCCTCATTGCTCTGGATCCCGACGGTCATACGCATATGCGCGCGCTTGGCCGCTACATGTCACGGCATTTGCGCAAACACCCCAATGCGCTCGAAGTGGCTGCGCGCAAGACCGCATCACAAACCGATGCGCAGTGGCAAGCGGGTGGCTACACTTGGGTCTATCTCGAGGCGCTGATGGCGGAGCCTGGCGCGCTCACCCTGCTCGATCCGGATTTCTTCGTGGAAGGCATGGAGAACATCATCCACCGCCAAAACGATCAGCATATCATCAACCAGTTTGCCGCGTTCTGCGCCATCGCTATGGCCCCAAAATCCGATGACAAGGCCCCGGCCTCCAGTGCCAAGAGCCGTTTGCAATTGCATGAATGTCTGGATTGGCTGGTAACGGATCACTTGCAGGAACTGCATCCGCTGATCTGGTCACAGACCTTGCTGGCGCCTGCGCAGGTGCCTGCCCTGCCCTCGCGGCGCGCGCTTGTGGTGAAGGGACGGCAAACCGCGTTGCGCATCATTGCCGCGCGCTTTGCAGAGGAAATTGCCGATGGCAGTTCGCTCGCGTTTTCCCCGCAAGGGATGTACAGGTTGCCCGCGATCTAGAGGTGTAACAGGTCTAACCGGCTGATTTCGCGTCAAACATCCAAGGCATGTCGCCTGCCATACGGGCCTCGTAGGCCTCGATATGATCGAGCTTTTCAAGGGTTAGGCCGATGTCATCGAGCCCCTGTAAAAGACAGCTGCGACGGAAGCTTTCGACCTCGAACGGGATCTCTTGACCGTCTGAGGTGACGATCAGGTTGGCCTCTAGATCGACGGTCATGATCGCGTTGGCGCCGCGCTCTGCATCTTGCATCAAGGTATCAACCTGTTCTTGCGGGAGCGTGATCGGGAGGATGCCGTTTTTGAAGCAATTGTTGAAAAAGATGTCGGCAAAACTGGTGGAGACAACCACGCGAATGCCGAAATCCTTGATCGCCCAAGGGGCATGTTCCCGGCTTGATCCGCAGCCGAAATTATCGCCTGCAATCAATATCTTGGCGTCTCGGTAGGCAGGCTTGTTCAGAATGAAATCATCCCGTTCCTTGCCATCGTCATCATAGCGCATCTCAGAAAAGGCATGCACGCCCAGACCGGAACGCTTGATCGTCTTGAGGAACTGCTTGGGAATGATCATGTCGGTGTCGATATTGATCAGCGGCATAGGGGCCGCGACGCCCGATATCTTGGTCAGTTTGTCCATCAGCCAAGGCCCTTTTTACAACGTTTTCTACGCAGGTTTTCCAATGCTCTAGACAAAACCGCCAAGATTGCCAAGCACTGCGGTCTGCCTCTTGTCGGGATGGGCGGGCTCACTTAGAACTACAGCTTGAGACGAGATCGGAGCGAGAGCATGCTGGACCTGACCTATGAAACCCCCAAGCCCAAGGTGATTGCAGGCGCAAAGCACGATTGGGAACTGGTCATCGGGATGGAGGTGCATGCGCAGGTGGCCTCGAACGCGAAGCTGTTTTCGGGGGCCTCGACCACCTTTGGGGCGGAGCCGAACTCTAATGTGGCGTTCGTGGACGCGGCGATGCCGGGTATGCTGCCGGTGATCAATGAGTACTGTGTGGAGCAGGCAGTGCGCACCGGTTTGGGGCTCAAGGCGCAGATCAATCTGTGGTCAGCCTTTGACCGCAAGAACTATTTTTATCCAGATCTTCCGCAGGGTTACCAGATTTCGCAGCTCTATCATCCCATCGTCGGGGAGGGTGAAATTCTGGTCGATATGGAACCGGGTATCGCGCGGTTGGTGCGGATCGAGCGGATCCATATGGAACAGGACGCGGGCAAATCCATTCATGACATGGATCCGGCGATGTCGTTTGTCGATCTCAACCGCACGGGCGTGTGCCTGATGGAGATCGTGAGCCGCCCGGATATTCGCGGCCCCGAAGAGGCGGCGGCCTACGTTGCCAAGATGCGGCAGATCCTGCGCTATCTTGGGACCTGTGACGGAAACATGCAGAACGGCAACTTGCGGGCCGATGTGAACGTGTCGATCTGCAGGCCCGGCCAGTATGAAAAATATCAAGAAACTCAAGACTTTAGCCACCTGGGCACGCGGTGTGAGATCAAGAATATGAACTCCATGCGGTTCATTCAGATGGCGATCGATGTGGAAGCTCGGCGCCAGATTGCGATCGTTGAAGGGGGGGGTGAGGTCGATCAGGAGACGCGGCTTTACGACCCTGACAAGAACGAAACACGGTCGATGCGGTCCAAGGAAGAGGCGCATGATTACCGTTATTTCCCCGATCCTGATCTGCTGCCTTTGGAGATTGAGCAGGCCTGGGTGGATGACATCGCGGCCTCTTTGCCGGAACTGCCGGACGAGAAAAAAGCGCGGTTTATCACTGACTTTGGTCTGAGCGAATATGATGCGGGCGTGCTGACGGCGGAGGCCGAGAACGCCGCCTATTTCGAGGACGCAGCACAGGGGCGCGATGGCAAACTGGTGGCCAATTGGGTGATCAATGAGCTGTTTGGTCGGTTGAAAAAAGAAGACCACGACATCACGCAAAGCCCTGTAAACCCTCAACAATTGGGCGGGATCGTGGATCTGATCAGCTCTGATGCGATCTCTGGCAAGATCGCCAAGGACCTGTTTGAGATCGTCTATACCGAAGGCGGCGACCCGGCCGAGATTGTTGAGGTGCGGGGCATGAAACAGGTGACCGACACAGGCGCGATTGAAGCGGCAGTGGATCAAATCATCGCGGACAATCCCGCACAGGTCGAAAAGGCAAAGGTGAACCCGAAACTGGCGGGCTGGTTTGTGGGTCAGGTGATGAAGGCCACAGGCGGCAAAGCGAACCCCAAGGCTGTCAACGAAATCGTGGCAGCCAAGCTGGGGCTTTGAGCGAGATATACCGGGTTACCCCAATTTGGGGTAAGTTTTGGGGCGGCGTGATGCGGTCAGAGTGTCAGGTTTTTTGCGGCAACGTGCCTTGGAGACGCCCTAGTCGCGCTGTCCATATCAGTTCTGCCGACACCCAGATTGTAGCTAAGAGGATATGAAAGGCGAGTGCGCTGCCTTCAGGCAGGTGACCAAGCGGCCCGTTTGAAACGGGCGTTGATCGGGGGTCTTGGGTGGTGAACGAGGGCCGGGGTGAACCCCGGCCTACAAGTTCTTCAGCTGTCGAGAACACCGGCGATGTCATTGGCGACCTGGTCGATGGCGCCGAGGCCGTCCACGCATTTGAGATCGCCCTTGGCGTAGTAGTAGCCCAGAAGCGGCGATGTCTTTTTGTAGTATTCCATCAAACGGATCTTGAGGCTTTCGGCGTTGTCATCGGCGCGCACGGGTTTGCCCGCGGCGGCGGCCTCTTTGGCGCGGCCCACGATGCGGCCCACGAGCACGTCATCATCGACCTGTAGTTCGACCACGCAATCCAGGGTCTGACCCGTCTCCTCCAGAAGGGCGCCCAGTGCGTCGGCCTGAGGCAATGTCCGGGGAAAGCCATCGAAGATGAACCCGCCGCCGGCCTCGCCCGTGATCTTTTCGCGGATGAGGCCGATCACGATCTCATCGGTCACAAGATCGCCGCGTGCCATCACGTCGGCCACGACCTTGCCCATCTCTGTGCCGCTGTTTTTCGCCTCTCGCAGCATGTCGCCGGTGGAAAGCTGGGTCATGCCGCGCGCCTCAACCAGCCGTTCGGCCTGCGTTCCCTTGCCCGCCCCCGGCGGACCCAAAAGTATAATATTCATTTACGTGCTGACCCTTTCCTCCTAGCGCGTTTACGACCTTTACCGCTTAGCTGCGATTTTTCAATAAGGCCTTCGTATTGATGCGCCAAAAGGTGGGACTGCACTTGTTGGATCGTGTCCATGGTGACGGACACCACAATCAGCACCGAGGTGCCGCCGAAATAGAACGGGATGGCCAGTTCAGAGCGCAGAACCTCGGGCAGCAGACAGACCAGCGCCAGATAGCCGGAGCCCAGCACAAGGATGCGAGAGACCACGTATTCGAGGTATTCGGCGGTGCGTTTGCCGGGCCGGATGCCGGGAATAAAGCCGTTCTGGTTCTTCAGATTGTCGGCCACGTCATCGGGTTTGAACGCCACGTTGTAGGTGTAGAAGTAGGTGAAGAAGACGATCATGCCGCCAAAGAACAGAAAGTAGAGCGGCTGACCGGGGCCGAAATAGGCCAGCAGTGTCGACATCACCGGGCCTGCGTTCTGACCTGAGAAGGTCGAGAGTGTGACCGGCAAGAGCAAGAGCGAGCTGGCAAAGATGGCCGGGATCACGCCTGCGGGGTTCACCTTGACCGGCAGGTGCGAGGAGCCGCCATCATAGACTTTCATCCCCACTTGTCGGCGCGGGTATTGGATGTGGATCTTGCGCAAGCTGCGTTCCATGAAGACCACGAAGGTGATCACGGCCACGACCATCAGGATCACGCCGATGATCACCGCCGGGCTGATCGCACCTGAGCGGCCTTGGGAGAAGAACTGTGCGAGGGCGGCGGGTACTTCGGCGATGATGCCCACAAAGATGATGAGCGAGATGCCGTTGCCCACGCCGCGCGCGGTGATCTGTTCGCCCAGCCACATCAGGAACATGGTGCCGCCCACAAGGGTGATCATGCAGGACGCGATAAAGAAGCCCGAGCCGATATCGGCTTGCACCAGCCCGCCGGAATTGAGGCTGACGGCCAAGCCGTAAGATTGCAGCGTGGCCAGGCCCACCGTGCCGTAGCGGGTGTATTGATTGATCTTTTTGCGGCCCTGTTCGCCCTCTTTCTTGAGCTGTTCGAGCGAGGGCACCATGGCCGTCATGAGCTGCACGATGATCGAGGCGGAGATGTAGGGCATGATGCCCAGCGCGAAAATCCCCATCCTTCCCAGCGCACCGCCGGTGAACATCGACAGCATGCCGCCGATGCCTTGCGAGGCTTGTTCCATGAACTGGCGCAGTTCGGCGCCGTCAATGCCGGGGACCGGGATGAACGTGCCAAGTCGGTAGATGATCAGCACGCCGATCGTGAAGAGGATCCGCTTTCGCAGCTCGGTGGCCTTACCAAAGGCCGACCAGCTGGAGTTTGCGGCCATTTGCTCTGCTGCAGATACCATGCGCACTCTCTTTTCATGGAAGCGCCGCCAAATCGTTTCCCGATCCGGCGGCACTCAATTGGAAAACTTGAAAGATTATGTAAGCGGGCGAGCGCCCGCAAACAACCTCTTATTCAGCTGTTGCCGCCTCAGGTGCCGGGTTGGTGACTGTGAGGGAGCCGCCCGCCTTTTCCACCGCATCCACGGCAGATTTGGAGGCGCCTGTCACTTCGAGCGTCAGCTTGGATGTGATCTCACCTTTGGCCAGCACACGCACACCGTCGAGTTTGCGACGGATGAGGCCGCTTTCCACGAGCGTGTCTTCGGTGATTGCACCCTTGGTGTCGATTTTCTTGGCGTCGACGAATTTCTGGATGAGGCCGAGGTTCACCACCGCGTATTTCTTGCGGTTGGGCTTGTTGAAGCCGCGCTTGGGCAGACGCTGATAGAGCGGCATCTGGCCGCCCTCGTAGCCTTTGATCGCCACACCTGAGCGGGATTTCTGACCTTTGATACCGCGACCGGCGGTTTTGCCCATGCCGGAGCCGGGGCCGCGGCCAACGCGCTTGCGCCGTTTGGTGGCGCCGGGATTGTCGCGCAATTCATTGAGTTTCATATCGCTTCTCCTTTGCCGGATGTGCCCCCCGAAGCGAATGGGGCAACCACGGCGTTTCTTGATTTTTGTCTGCGGCCCGATGGACCACCGGGGGCGTATAGACGGAGCAGAGGGGCGGATCAAGAGGCATCGGGCGTGCTTTTGCGGGCGGTGTGGGCTTGACTCTGAGGGAGCAAAGCTAGATACGACCCTTAATTGGTAACATTACCTTACCAAAACAGAGCCTCTATAGGAGACGGGTCACATGGGCGTCGCGAATTGCCATAACTTTCAGGATTTCCGCAAACTGGCCAAGCGCCGCCTGCCGAGCCCGATCTTTCATTACATTGACGGTGCGGCCGATGATGAGATCACCTATGCGCGCAACACCTCGTCTTTTGACGATGTGGATCTGGTGCCCAATGTGCTGGCCGGTGTCGAAGAGGTGGACATGTCGGTTGAGGTGATGGGTCAAAAGCTGGACATGCCGGTCTATTGCGCGCCCACGGCCCTGCAGCGATTGTTTCACCACGAAGGCGAACGCGCGGTGGGCAAGGCCGCGACCAAGCATGGGACGATGTTCGGCGTGTCGTCCCTGGCCACGGTGACGGTGGAAGAGATTGCCAAGATCGCGCCCGGGCCGAAGATGTTTCAATTTTACTTCCACAAGGATCGCGGGCTGAATGATGCCCTGCTGGAACGGGCGAAGGCGGCGAACTTTCAGGTTATGGCGCTGACGGTGGATACGATCACCGGCGGCAACCGGGAGCGGGATTTGCGCACGGGGTTCACCTCGCCGCCGAAGCTGACGCCATCCTCGCTGTTTTCGTTCGCGACGCATCCGATGTGGGCGTGGAATTTTCTGACCAAGGAAAAGTTC
>JBCBWJ010000310.1:0-4228 GCA_039817165.1 Pseudomonadota bacterium
CTTCGCCCTTTGGCAGATGTTCGGGCAAGCCCAGAACGGGCTCGAACTTGAAGTCTGGGTCTTCGTTTTCCATTGTCACAGCTCCCGTGTCTGTCGTTTGGTCATGGTGGTGGGGTCGGATCGGCGCGGTATCCGGGGTTTTATCCCACCAGTGGGTCGAAGCGGGCGCGGCTGGCATAGAGATTGCCGCCCCCGTAGTAGCCAACGATCTTGTCCTCTTCGAGAAGCGTGATCTGCTTGGCGGATTTGGTTTGCGGCACACCGGCGAACTGGTGGCTGTAGAGCGATTTGATCACCACGCCGCCGCGCTTCATTTTGCACAGTGTCATGGGCGCGAGACGTTTGCCACCTTCGTTGAGTTCGATCTCGATGTAACGGACGACCTGTTCGGGGGCGTCGATCCACATGTCGGTCACGGTGCCCACGGCCTTGTTGTCGCCAGAAAACACAGCCCGGCCGCGCGGATCGTAGCCGCAGGAGAACGAGAAATCATCATTGGCGGCCATCGGCATGATCTTGGCGTGGCCGTGGCCGTCCAGCTCTGGCGTGTCTTTGCGCGGGGCCCAGGACGCTGGGCCAACACCGTCTGCCATCGGATCGCCCGTGGGCATGAAGGGATAGCCGGTGCCCGAGCCCATCCGCTCCAGCGGCAGGTTGGCGCGTTCGGGGGTTTGCTCAGAGGGCACGGCCTTGGTGCCGCCGCCATGAGGCAGGATGAAGGTCTTGTCGGAAGGCACGGGGAACGGGCCCTGGTTGGCGGCGGGTTTGCCGTCGTCATCCTCAAGCGGGTAGCCCTCGCGCATGTTCTCGCGCTGCAGGTAATAGACGAGCAGGGCGAAGAAGACCCAGAAGCTCCAGATGGCGAGCGAGGCCAAATCGAAATTGGCGAAAAAATCTGCATTCATTGCGTTATCCTTTCCACGGGGTCGGCGGGATCATGTCGGGAAGTCGGCCAAGCCGATACGGGCCGCCTCCTGTTGGGGGGATTGGGGCGCGTTGCGGGCCGTGCGCACCAATGGTCCGAGGATCATCAGGGTGACGAACAAAAGCCCAATTTCTGTGTGGTAGACGAAGGAGTATCCGGTGGTGACCGGATCCAGCATCTCGCCGAATATCCCGTTTGCGGTAAGCGACGTGATGGCATCGCGCAGCCCGCCGCCAAAGGCGATGGCGAGCCCGGCCGCGGTGGCGGTGGCCGCGCCCCATGCGCCGAGCGCAAGGCCGTGGCCCGCAGAGCCCGTGATGGGCAGCGTCATGGCCGCCGTGAGCGTGGCCACGGCGAAAAGCCCGCCGCCGAACCCGATGAGGCCTGCGCCGACAAAGAAGATCGCGCCGGAGGCCATGGGGGCGGCGAAAATCACGGTGGAGAAGGCCACGATGCCCACGAGGATCCCGGTGCCTGCGATGCGGAAGGGGTTGCGCCCTTTGGAGAGGCCGCGCCCTGCGAGGACGAAGCCCAGGAGCGCGCCTGCGGCCCAGATGGCCGTCAGCAGCGTGGTCGACGGAACCGAGAGGCCGAGAACCTCGCCGCCGTAGGGTTCCAGCAGGACGTCTTGCATGTTGAACGCCATGGTGCCGAGGAAGGCCACCGCCAGAAGGCGACCGGCCTCGCCACCGCGCATCAGATCGGCCCAGGCATCGCGGAAGCTGGGGCGGGGTGTGGCGCGTTCGGCCTTGGACATCGGGCGGACTTTTTCCTGTTTCCAGAGCGCCACGAGGTTGAGCACGATGCCCACCACGGCCGCGCCCTGAACCACCTTTATCAGGGTCATTTCGTTGAAATCGCGCAGAAGCCAGCCGATGATGATCGACGAGAGCGCCATGCCCACGAGGAACATCACGTAAAGGAGCGCCACCACGCGGGGGCGGGTGGCCTCATCCGCGCGGTCGGTGGCAAGTGCCAGACCTGCGGTTTGGGTCATGTGGATGCCAAGGCCGGTCATCAGGAAGGCGATGGCGGCCAGAGCCTCCCCAGCCCATGTGGGGCCAACGACCTGTTGGCCAGAGAGGACCAGAAGGGCGAACGGCATGATCGCCAGCCCCCCCATTTGCCACAGCGACCCGAACCAGAGGTAGGGGATGCGTTTCCAGCCGATGGCGGAGCGATAGGTGTCGGAGCGAAAGCCCAAGAGTGTGCGGAAGGGCGCGATCAGCACGGGAAGCGCGATCATCACGGCCACGACCGTCGCGGGCACGCCCAGTTCGACGATCATCACGCGGTTGAGGGTGCCCAAGAGCATGACCGTGGCCATGCCGACGGACACCTGAAAAAGCGACAGGCGCAGCAGCTGGTTCATCGGCAAGCCCTCAGAGGCCGCATCCGCGAAGGGCAGCATGCTGGCCGAGAGCCGTTTGATATCCGCCGCGCGGAGGATCATCCCGACACCTCCATCGCCTGAGAGATGTAGAAGCCCGAGGTGACGCGGTCGAGCGGGCGCAGATGGGTGCGGCTGTTGCGGGCGCGCAGGGCGTCTGCGATGCCGGTTTCCGTATGTGGCACCATTGTGGGCGACCGATCCGAGCGCGGAAAGACCTGGCCCATGCGCCACATGGCCATCAGTAGGCGTGTGCGCGGGGCGACCGTGAAGACGATTGCGCCGCGTGTGCGGGCCGCCAGCGCATCGAGGGCGGCGGCAAGATCGGGTGCGGAATAGTAGATCAGGCTGTCCATCGCGATCACGTGGTCGAACCGGCCCAAACTGGGGTTGAGCATGTCGCCGGTCCGGAATGTCACCCGCTTGGCGAGCTTTTGGGGCAGGCGTCTGCAGGCGATTTCGATGAGCGAGGGCGAGATATCAATGGCCACCACATCGGCGCCGCGGGCGGCCAATTCGGCCGTCATCTGCCCGGCGCCGCAGCCGGCATCGAGGATGCGCAGGCCGGTGAGGTCTTCGGGCAGGCGCGACAGCATCAGGGCGCGCATCTCATCGCGGCCCTTGCGGACAGTTTCGCGGATCTTGGACACGGGCGCATCACTGGTCAGCCGCTCCCACGTGCGGGTCGCGGTCTTGTCGAAATACGTCTCGACAGAGGCCAGTGTGCGGTCGTAACTCATGCGGGGCTCATTCAGTCAAATCCAAGCAGTTCGAAGATGTCGCGATCTTCCAGCGGGGCGGGGGCGAGCGGGTCGGTGCCCGCATAGAGCCGTTCGGCCAGGCGGATGTATTCGGCGCGGCAATGGACGATGTCTTCTTCGTCATCCATTTCAAAGAGGGTCTTTTTCTTGAGCCGCGAGCGGCGGATCGCATCCACATCGGGCATGTGGCCGATGCGTTTGAAGCCCACGGTGTCGCAGTAGCGGTCGACCTCGTCGGTGTCTTTGGAGCGGTTGGCCACGCAGCCTGCAAGGCGCACCTTGTAGTTCACCGATTTGGCGCTGACGGCGGCGATGATGCGGTTCATCGCATAGATGCTGTCGAAGTCATTGGCCGTCACGATGAGCGCGCGGTCGGCGTGTTGCAAAGGCGCGGCAAAGCCACCGCAGACCACATCGCCCAGCACGTCAAAGATCACCACATCGGTGTCTTCGAGCATGTGGTGCTGTTTGAGCAGTTTCACGGTCTGGCCCACGACATAGCCGCCGCAGCCGGTGCCGGCGGGCGGGCCGCCTGCTTCCACGCATTTCACGCCGCCCCAGCCTTCGGTCACGAAGTCCTCGGGGCGCAGCTCTTCGGGGTGGAAATCCACCTCTTTGAGGATGTCGATCACCGTGGGCTGCAACTGGCCGGTGAGGGTGAAGGTGCTGTCATGCTTGGGGTCGCAGCCGATCTGCAGCACGCGTTTGCCCAGCTTGGCAAAGGCCGCAGACAGGTTCGACGAGGTGGTCGATTTGCCGATCCCGCCTTTGCCGTAGACGGAAAAAACCTTTGCGCCTTCAATCTTTGCGGCCGGATCTTGATGCACTTGCACCGAGCCTTCGCCGTCTTGTCCTCTGAGGGAGGGAATATCGTCACGCGGGCTCATGGCACCTCTCTTTCGACACGGGGTGTGTGCGTTGTGTTGGTCATTCTGCGGCGATCCCTTCCATCTGGTCCTCGATGGCGTCTGCGGCGTCGCGCAGGGCCTCGAGCGTGGCCTCGTCGGGATGCCAATAGGCACGGTCGTGGGCCTCGAGCAGGCGGTTTGCCATGCGCGAGGAGGCAGCGGGGTTCAGTTCTGTCAGGCGCGCGCGCATGTCTTCGTCGAGCACGAAGGTCTCGGAAATGCGCTGATAGACCCATGGTTCGAC
>JBCBWJ010000311.1:0-4203 GCA_039817165.1 Pseudomonadota bacterium
CCGCGCCGAGCTTTCGAGCGAGGTCGATCTTGTCATCCTCAGATGACGTCACGCCGCATCGAACGCCAGCGGCCTTGGCCAGAACAACCGTCGCGAGAGAGACCATGCCCGTGCCCGTAGTCAAAACAGTCTGGCCAGGCATGAGTGATCCAGCTTCAAACATTGCGTTCCATGCCGTCAGTGCGACGCATGGCAGACAAGACGCTTGTTCAAATGTGACCTCGTCAGGAAGCTTGACCAAGGCCATTTCCTCAAAGATAGCCTCGCTTGCCAAAACGCCTGACCGCATTTCGCCGAGGGCGTCGGGTGCCAAATGGGCCTCAAAGGGGCCGCTCTGATGCGCTGGGTTGAAGGTGATAACGACGCGATCGCCGGGCTGAACACGCGTGACCCCGTCTCCGATCTCTTCAACGATGCCCGCGCCATCAGACAAAGGGACAAGCTCATCCGCGACCGGCATTGGCGTCATTCTCAAGGCGACCATGAGATCTCGGGCGTTAAGCGAATTGGCCTTAATGGCCACACGCGCCTGTCCTGGGCCCAGGGAGGGTGAAGGCGCTGATTTTCTTTGCAGAGAGGCAATGCCTTTACCGGGCTGTAGCGTCCAAAATTCCATGACGTCCTTTCCTCGAGTGGGGTGCGGTTGTCAGTCATGGTTCAGATTTGATACTATGTTACAAGTACGCACTTTTAGATAACCCAGTATCTCAAAGGATACCTCGTTCCCTCAATTCAGAGACCCTTGAGGCGACATTTGGTCAGACCGCGAACATTGAATTTTCGTCGGTCCAGGGTGAGACAAACGGTCGGCTCGCCCCTTAATTTGTACGCCCAGAACGGTTTTGAGCGGCATGCCTCAGGCGAAACCGACAGGCCACACGATCTCGCCAATCGAAGAGGTGTTATTGTTCTCTCCCGACGGGGTCGCATGCGCTTCGAGCGCAAAAAAATTTGTTTTCGAGGTGTGTTTCCGACCGTCGGCATGGAAGTTCCAAGCGAAGTGCCGAAATCGTTTCATGTTCAAGCCCGATTCGGAACGTGGAGACGATATTGAATCTGGGCAGACCTTCATCGACCGAAAATTGTTTCGTGAACTTGTTGGTATCATTTTCTAAAAAAGCTGTACAAGTTTTCAAAAATAAGCTTGATAGATCGAACCCTATCGCGTTTCGAGAAGGCAAAAGGCATGGCTGAAGACAAAGAAGAGCACGGCCGCCAGCGCAATCTGTTCCTGGAAATGACGGCCAGTGCCGTCCAATCCAGTATTGGTTTGTGGGGGCATTCGCAGCGCCATCCAGCCGAAACAGTGCAGATGGTTGGCAAGGTTTGGCAATCCTTTTTGAGCTCATACGCAGCGAAAGACTCCGGCCCTAGCGAGGACAAACGGTTCTCGGAGGACGGGTGGGAGGCGCCCTATTTTAGCGGTCTCAAAGAGCACTGGCTGAATGTCGAGGCAGCGACAAACGATTGGCTTGATCAAACGGGGGAAGGTCAGGGCATTCATCACCGTCGCAGGCAATACATGCTGAACTTTCTTCTAGCGGCTTGGTCGCCCAAGAACTTCGCGCTGACAAATCCCGAGGCAGTGCGGCGATCGATGGATGAGAATGGGCTGAACCTCGTGCGTGGGGCGCAGAACCTTATTGAGGATATCACCCGTCACGGCGGCCTTCCGAGCAAAGTGGACCCGGATGCGTTTGAGATTGGCAAAGACATCGCGGGGACCAACGGGGCCGTCATTTTCCGCGACGAGCTGTGCGAGATCATTCAGTTCACGCCGCAAACTCCTCAAGTGCGCGCGACGCCAATCTTGCTAGTCTGGTCGGTGATCAACAGGTTTTACCTTTTGGATTTGACCGAAGAGCGATCTATCGTGCGTCAGCTTTTGCAGGACGGCCATCAGGTCTTCCTGCAAAGCTGGAAGAACCCGGGGACCGAAGAGGCGCATTGGGCGTTGGAAGATTATGCCCGCGCTGCACGTCGCACGTTCGATGTCGTGCGCGAGGTATCGAAGTCGGACAGCTTGAACGTGATGCCTGTTTGCGCCGGAGCTTATCCCACCTATGCCGCAGTGCTACTGGCCCAAAGCGAAGGCGACCGAGGGATAAAAGGCGTCGTTGCACTGGTATCTGCGGTCGACAACCAGGCGCACGACACCTTGTTTGGCCTCATTGGAACATCGGACACGATTGAGACGGCCAAAGCGCAGGTACAGAACCAAAATGGTTTCAGCAGTGATGCGCTGAGTTGGTCGCTTAGTCTGTTGCAACCTGACCGCATGTTGTTTCCCTATTTTTATGAAGGTTATGTTCTGGGCACGCGTCGACCGCCATCCGAAGTGGCCTATTGGTTGGCGGATCAGGTGAACATTTCAACTGGGTTCTATGAACAATTGTTGGACTATATCACGCAGAACGCGTTCACCGATCCCGAGAAAATGCAGATCGACGGTCATCCCATAAGATTGAGTGATCTGGACAGTGATCTGCTTCTGGTCGCGGCGCTTCATGACAATTTGATGCCTTGGCGCGCGGCCTATCGCACGATTAAGCATGTGGCATGTCCGGTCGAGTTTGTTTTGACGAGCGGCGGGCACATAACCCCCATGACGGCGAAAGTGGATGACCCAAGGGTTGGATACTGGTCGCACCAGGACGCGCCGCGTGATCTGGATGCGGACGCGTGGTTGGATGGCGCTCAGTGGCACCAGGAAAGCTGGCTCAATCATCTGGGGCTTTGGCTCAAGGCGCGATCTGGGGATATGGTTTCGGCCCCGACAGAGCTTGGGTGCGAAAAGCACCCCGTCCTGTGCCCCGCCCCTGGCACTTATGCGTTCAGCTGAGAAAGGATAAGCGGTGCGAGACAGATTTGAGTTTCACAACCTGCGCGTCGATGGTTTGTCGATCAGGGTCATGGATCGCCTCGACGCTTCCGATGAAATCCCCTTGATCGTCTGCAATGGAATTGGCCAATCCTGTGAGACGGTGCAGCCCTTCCTCAAGCATGTGTCCGGGCGCAGGGTGATCTCCTTTGATGCCGTGGGAGCCGGCAAGTCAGATTGCGCAGAGACCCATCTGAGCATGGAGGAACACGCGCAGGTCTTGCACGGCGTGATGGATGAACTGGGGATCGAGCAGGCGGACATTATGGGCATATCCTGGGGCGGAGCGTTAGCACAACAATTGGTGCGCGCCTATCCCGACCGGTGCAGACGGCTTATCCTTGCGCTCACCTCTCCAGGCGGCGCGCTAACGCTCACAGGGCACCCGATGGCCACGACCGAGATCTTCGTGCCGATGCGCCGATACAGCAAAGAATGGACACGCTTCATCACGCCGATCATGTATGGCGGTCGAGCAATGATTTGCGCCGACGAGCTAGATCGATACTCCATGCGCAACGTGATCCCGAGTTTGAAGGGCTATTTCGGGCAGATCTCAGCCATGATGACATGGAGCAGCATGGGTTGGTTGCATGAGATCAAGCACAAGACCCTCATTTACTCGGGTTTGTTCGATCCGTTGATTCCGTTTTGGAATCAAAAGCTTCTGGCCGATCACATCCCGAATTCGGAGCTGCGCGTTTTTCCGACCGGGCATTGGCTCGTCTACGAAGAGCGCGTGCGTCTGGCGGCTGAGATCGAAACCTTTCTGGCCTGAGACGTCGCCGTCTTGTCGTGCAGGTACGGTCGGCTTGTGTCCTTGGCTTGAAATCGGCAGGGTGGACAGATGGTGTCGAAACGTCCCAAGCAAAAACGATCCGTTGAAATGCGTGAGCGTCTGATCGAGACCGCTATTACAATCATTGCCGATTACGGTCTGTCGGCGCTCACGCATCGGCGTTTAGCGGAAGAGGCCGCGTGTTCACTCGCGCTGACGACGTACTATTTTCCCAAAAAGGCCGATATTGTGTCTTCGGTGTCTCAAGACGTTCTGGAAGGGTATCTGGGCGGCTTTGACAGGGTCGCTCAGCGCTACAAACAAGGCCGCAATGTACCGCGGGATTTATGGGTGTTTTCGACGCGCGTGATCCGTGCCAGTGCGGGGCCCTATCGTCAGCGTACGATGGCATGGGCTGAGATCTACCTCGATGGTATTCGGCGCGCCGAAACCAGGGCGCTTGTCCGAAACTGGATGCATGAGCTGCAACTGAGTTGGAAACGCATCGCCGCGATGGTGGAGCCTGACTTTAATCAAGAGCTCA